>DAOUSV010000018.1 GCA_030627065.1 Piscirickettsiaceae bacterium
AAAGTCACTAACAACTCCACCAGCTTCTTCGATTAGTAATACGCCTGCGGCTAAGTCCCACTTTTCTAAACCAATTTCCCAATAGCCATCTAAACGACCAGCAGCAACATAGGCTAAATCTAATGCTGCAGAACCTGCTCGACGTACATCGGCAACTTGAGAAAACACGGAATTAAATGTCTCTAAATACGCATCAGTGTGTTGTGGATGTTTAAATGGAAAACCTGTTCCAATTAATGTGTTTGTCAGTTCTTTTGCTTTAGTCACCCGTAAGCGACGATCATTTAGCTGCGCACCAGCACCACGACTGGCCGAAAACAGCTCTTCGCGTAATGGATCATAAATAACAGCATGCTCTATTTTCCCGCGAACCATAATCGCGATTGAGATGCAGTAATGTGGGAAGCCATGCAAGAAGTTCGTTGTACCATCTAAAGGGTCAATGATCCAAACAGTGTCATTATCACCATGCTGCCCTGACTCTTCAGCCAAAATTGCATGTTCAGGATACGCTTTATGAATGGTATTGATGATTTCTTGTTCTGCCACGCGATCGACATCGGTAACAAAATCATTACGACCTTTCGTCGTAATCTCAAGATGTTCAACATGTTGTAATGAGCGAATAATAAGGCTACCCGCATTACGGGCTGCCCGAATAGCGATATTCAGCATAGGGTGCATAGACTAATTTTTCCAGAGCAAGTAAAACAATGTTGCTTTGCGATTAAATACCACAAGCAATTAAAGCCCGCCATTATACCAACAAATTGAACTACATATCAGATTAGATTACTCGCTGTTGGACAGAGCAATTAATTCCTGATAGCCTCACACTGTATGTTGCCTTTAGCAATATAGAGTCATGCATAATTTAAAATAAAACCAACGGAGATTCAAATGAAATCATTAACAAAATTAGGTGCAGTAATCCTACCTTTAGTATTGCTAACAGCTTGTGCAAACACTGCAGAAATGGACGCTTTAAAAGCATCTGTTGAAGCGGCACAATCAACTGCTGATTCAGCATTATCAATTGCTCGCACTGCTCAAAGTACTGCTGACACAGCAACTCGTACAGCTAACGATGCAGAATCAGCAGCTCGTAACGCTCAAGATTCAGCTGATGCGGCACAAAGCTCTGTTGACGAATGTTGCGCAAAAATCGATCGTATGTTCGAAAAAGCAATGAGCAAGTAATACCAGTTCAACGTACAGCAAAAAAAGGGTTTGGATATTTCCAAGCCCTTTTTTTGTCTTTAAATTATGTCACTCCATAATTTAAAGTAAGCAAAATCTATTCGTACAGCTATAAAGCCTCACCGCTAATCAATGTTGTCCACGCAGACATTCCCGTTAATCGATTAACTTCCACGCCCATCTTTTCAGCCTGTTCTCGGCTTTCAAAAGTGCCAATAAGAAGCTCACCTTCTGCGGAATTTTTCATAGGCCAGAAACCATCATCAAAATTCAATGTTGCTAACGCTTGCTTTAATTTCAATTTACCTTTTATCGTAAGCCCTGTGTGAATAAACCATACATCTTCAACAATATCAGCCTCAGTTTGATTAACTCTCTTCACAATACCTTGATGTTTACGAACCAACTCTTCAGCAAATGGCCATTCATCATCGTCCAACACTTTATCTTGTGCTTTTAATATGGCAGATACCATTGGTGTCATATTATTACCTTGTCGAATATCAATATCCTCTTGTATTGGATGCGCTTCCAAATAAAGAATTCCATTCTCTATGGCGGCTTTATACGGTTGATATACAATCTCAACCGGCGTATCAACAGCGACTATGCCAAATAAATGTTCGATATCTTCTGGAAATAAGCGAATACAACCATGACTAACTCTCATTCCCACACCAAATGGTCGATTGGTACCATGTAATAAATAGCCAGGCATTCCCAATCGCATTGCATAGGCACCTAAAGGATTATCCGGCCCTGCAGGAACCACCTTTGGTAATGGGTCACCTTTAGCTAAATGCTCCGCTAAAATTGATACAGGCGGAGTCCATGTCGGATCTTTCCTTTTCTGAATAATACGTGTTTTTCCCAATGGTGTAGTCCATCCTTCGCGACCTACACCTATTGGATGAGTAATCACTTGCTGGCGCTCGCCCTTGCGTAACTTAGGATAATAATAGAGACGCATTTCCGCTAAATTAATCACTATTCCTTTATGCGGTGCATCAGGAAGAATAAATCGGTTCGGTACTAAAACCCGTTTTCCTGTACCTGGAAGCCATGGATCTAAATCAGGATTAGCATCAACAATTTCACTATAACCGATATCAAAACGACGCGCGATATCTAATAAGGTATCTTCTTTGTGGCTATATACAATGAGATTATACCCAACGACACGTGTTGCATCATCCGGCAAGGTAAATGTAGTTGCATTGACCGGACCAGCTAATAATCCGATAACAAGTAATATGATCATATGACGCATATTATTTCTCTAATAATTAAATTAATGGCATTGTACATGGAATCAACAGGCCAAATTGGTTACAATTTCTCAAACTTCGGCTTTGCCTTCAAACTACTGCTAGCGTAACCTACTTATTATGAATAAATATTATATACCTTTGATTATCAGCCTACTCACTTTGTCTGGCTGCTCTTACTTTGCTAAAGATGAAGTCCAATCGGATAAAACATGGACTGTAGAACGCGTTTATTCCGAAGCAAAATCAGCATTAACCTTAGAAGATTATGCAACGGCATTAAAGCATTATTCCCAATTAGAGGCGCGCTTTCCATTTGGTGAATATGCACAACAAGCATTATTAGAATCAGCTTATGCCTATTACAAATCTGACGATCCTGATACTGCCCTTGCAACTCTCGACCGATTTATGCGTGTCTATCCTTTAAATCCTAATATGGATTACGCTATTTATTTACGAGGTTTGGTTAACTTTACTCGTGATATTGGTTTGTTTGAAAAGTATATTCCACGTGATGAATCTCAACGAGATCCTGGAGCGGCTCGCTTCGCACTTAAAGATTTTACAATCCTAGTAACACGCTACCCAGCAAGTAAATACAGCGAGGATGCTACTCAGCGCATTGTTTATTTACGTAACCGTTTAGCGCAACATGAAGTGAATGTTGCTCATTATTATATGCGCCGCGGAGCGTATGTTGCGGCAGCTAATCGAGGTAAATATGTTATTGAAAACTTCCCTCGCACTCCCGCTATGCCTGAAGCACTATTAATGATGGCAAAAGCGTATAAAGTATTAGAGCTTAATGAATTATCTGAAGATGCACTGCGCGTATTAAGACTTAATTATCCTGGTCACCCCGGTGTCGCGGCAGTGAGTCAAACCACAATAAAATAATAATACGGTTTCCAGTACTATCTGGAAACCGTCATTTATGGTGAATGCTTAAACTGCAGACTCGCCCTCTTCACCTGTTCGAATACGAATTACTTGTTCAATTGGGGTAACAAAAATCTTGCCATCACCAATTCGGCCGGTATGAGCCGCTTTAATAATTGCTTCGACACAAGCATCCACCTGCTCATCTGCCAAAACAATTTCCACTTTAATCTTAGGCAAGAAATCAACAACATATTCCGCACCACGATAAAGTTCTGTATGTCCTTTTTGGCGACCAAAGCCTTTAACTTCAGTCACTGTTAAACCTGTCACATCTATATCAGACAAAGCCTCTCGAACATCATCCAATTTAAAAGGTTTGATAATTGCTTCTATTTTTTTCATTGTTATTTCCTAATCTATTATTGAATTCATAGCATATGAAGATGTTATCGGATAACGTCTATCACGTCCAAAAGCACGGTTAGTAATTCTAATGCCAGGGGCTGCTTGTCGTCGTTTATATTCATTACGATCTACCATTTTGACAACTCGTGCAAGCATTTCAGCATCGCCACCCGCCTCTAATAGCTCTTCAAAACACCAATCTTCAGCAATATAACGCTCTAGCAACAAATCCAACATATCGTAAGGCGGCAAACTATCTTGATCACATTGATCATGCGCTAATTCTGCCGAAGGCGGTCGAGTAATAATGCGACGAGGAATAATCGCTGACACAGTATTTCTATATTCAGACAATTGATAAACTAATGTTTTATAAACATCTTTTAATGGTGAAAAACCACCAGCCATGTCGCCATATAAGGTGGAATAACCGACGGCCATTTCACTCTTATTACCTGTTGATAAGACCATTGCACCTGTTTTGTTTGAAATAGCCATTAACAATACGCCGCGAACACGGGCTTGGATATTTTCTTCTGCAGTATCTACTGGCTTACCAGCAAACTGTTCAGATAAACTATCCAAAAACTGTTCAAATAAACCATCGATTTCAATAACACTATGTCCTACCGATAATCCTAATGCCATTTCTTCAGCATCATCTAGACTCATTTGTGCAGTATATTTAGATGGCATCATTACCGTTTTAACTCGTTCAGCACCTAATGCATCAACGGCTAATGCCAAAGTCAAAGCCGAATCAATGCCACCAGATAAGCCTATAACAACACTTGGGAAATGATTTTTATCAACATAATCACGCAGGCCAATCACTAAGGCGTGATACACCATGGCTATTTCAGTTTCTTTCTCTGCCATTTCACCTTGCAAAATCAAACTATTATCAGCGTCGTGTGATAGCTTAATCGGATGTAAACTCGTTTGCCAAGCCGGTGCTCGAACTACCTTTTCACCCTTAATATCCAATGCAAATGAACAACCATCAAACACTAACTCATCCTGACCGCCTACTTGATTGACATACACTATTGGCAAGCCGGTTTCGAGTACACGCTGTCTTACTTCGGCTTCGCGTAACTGCCACTTTCCTTGCTGAAAAGGAGAAGCATTTAAGTTTAGAATAATCTCGGCACCGGCGTCAGCCGCTTGTGATACTGGCTCGGTAAACCAGATATCTTCACAAATCGTAATGCCGAATTTAATACCCTTATAGTCAACAACACACGATTCTCTACCTTCAACAAAATAACGTTTTTCATCAAAAACACTATAATTGGGTAAATGATGTTTATAGTAAGTTCCTAAACACTCGCCATCTGCAATCAATGAAGCGGCATTATAAAGTTCTTCACCAGCAATACCCGATGTATGGCCGACTAAAACAGCAACACCATTAATCTTCTTTTTAAGCTTTTTCAGCCCTTTTTCAACGCGCTTAATCAAACCAGGTCTAAGCAATAAATCTTCTGGTGGATAGCCAGTTAATGTTAGCTCAGGAAATACAACTAAGTCTGCATTTAATTCATCGCGTGCTTGCTCTGCTACAGCAATGATCTTTTTAACATTACCCGCCACATCGCCAACAACAGGATTTATTTGCCCCATAACTAAGCAGAAGTCAGCCATTTAACTTAAGGCTTCCAACATGCGGTCACCCATTTCTGCTGGTGAGCGTGCAATATGAACACCTGCCGCAGCTAGTGCTTCTAATTTAGCTTCAGCCGTCCCTTGTCCACCGCTAATAATTGCGCCGGCATGTCCCATACGCTTACCTTCTGGTGCAGTAAGCCCTGCAATATAAGCCACAACCGGCTTGGTAACATGGTCACGAATATACTCGGCAGCATCTTCTTCCGCCTGACCACCAATTTCACCCACCATCACAATACCTTCTGTCTTAGGATCAGCTTCAAACATAGCTAAACAATCAATAAAGTTCATGCCATGAATAGGGTCGCCACCGATACCCACACAAGTACTTTGGCCTAAGCCATTTTGCGTTGTTTGATGCACAGCCTCATAAGTCAACGTACCAGAGCGAGACACAATACCTATTTTTCCAGCAAGGTGAATATTACCCGGCATAATGCCAATTTTACATTCATCTGGTGTAATCAAACCGGGACAGTTAGGGCCAATTAAATAGGAATCAGAATTCTTTAATGCATATTTCACACGCAACATATCTTGTACGGGAATGCCTTCGGTAATACAGGCAATAATTTTAATGCCCGCATCTGCCGCTTCTAATATAGCATCGGCGGCAAAAGGCGCAGGCACATAGATCATTGTTGCATCAGCACCTGTTTCGGCAACCGCTTCATACACGGTATTAAAGACCGGACGATCTAAATGAACTTGGCCACCTTTACCCGGTGTTACGCCACCGACGATCCGTGTGCCATAGGCAATCGCTTGCTCGGAATGAAATGTACCTTGCTTACCAGTAAATCCTTGGCAAAGAACGCGGGTATCACAATTAATTAAAATACTCATGCCCGTCCCTCCTGTGCCGCAAACACCGCTTGCTTAGCCGCATCAGTCAAATTCAATGCCACACGAATATTCATACCGCTATTGGCTAATAACTCACGACCCAACTCAGCATTAGTACCCTCAAGGCGCACAATAACAGGCAATGATAAACCTACTTCTTTTGCTGCTTGCATAATACCTTGGGCAATTAAATCACAACGTACAATACCGCCAAATATATTCACCAAAATTGATTTCACTTTTTTATCAGATAAGATTAGTTTGAATGCTTCGGCAACGCGCTCTGCCGTTGTGCCACCACCAACATCAAGGAAGTTAGCCGGTTCACCGCCCTCTTTCTTAATCAAGTCCATAGTCGCCATAGCTAAACCTGCACCATTAACCATGCAAGCTACTTCGCCATCTAAAGAGATATAACTTAAGCCGAATTTCTGAGCCAATACTTCAGCATCATCTTCCTGTGTCGGATCAAATCTAGCCGCTAATTCAGGCTGTCTAAACAAGGCATTATCATCTAAGTTCAATTTGGCATCGACCGCTAATAAAGTGTTATCACCAGTGACTACTAGAGGATTAATCTCAACCAAACTGACATCATTATCAACAAATAATTGATATAAACCCTGCATCACAACTTGTAGTTGTTTAAATGCACTGTCTTTTAAGCCTAAAAAGAATCCGGCACGACGACATTGATAAGCCTGCAAACCCACCACCGGATTAACAAACAAATTCAAAATAGCCTCTGGCGTTTCTGCAGCCACAGCTTCAATATCCATACCGCCTTGTGGCGATACCATAAACACAACACGTTGCGTTTCACGATCAACCAACACAGCTAAATAAAGTTCACGTTGAATATCAGAAGGTTGCTCAATTAAAACCTGATGGATCGGCAAGCCTTGCGCGGTTGTTTGATGTGTCACTAATCGCTGACCCAACATACCATAAGCGGCATTGGCCACCTCATCTAAGCTATCAACCAATTTCACACCACCGGCTTTACCGCGCCCGCCCGTATGAACTTGCGCTTTAACAACCCAGCGTTCTCCGCCTAATTGCTCCGCCGCTTGTCGTGCCTGTGCTTCACTATTCACTACCTGACCTTGCGGTGTAGGAATGTTATAGCTTGAAAATAATTGTTTTGCCTGAAATTCGTGCAGGTTCATATTGCTTGCATGCCTTTGATATTACTTTGTCTAATCGGTATATTCTCTCGCACTAGCGTAATAATTACCATCATCAACCCTGACAAAATCGTATAATAAGCACTTATGATTACTTTATATCCCGATATTGCCCCCTATTCGACCCATCTTATTGATATGGAGCCATTATCTAACGGCTATTGTCATCAAGTTTATGTTGAAGAATGTGGGAATCCTGACGGCATTCCTGTGGTGTTTTTGCATGGCGGACCAGGCTCTGGTTGTCGCCCTTCACATCGTTGCTATTTTGATCCTGAACTTTACCGCATTATTCTGTTTGATCAGCGCGGTTGCGGACGTTCTTTACCCCATGGCGAGCTTGAAAATAATACACTCGATTATTTAATTGCAGATATGGAAACCGTTCGCCAAACTCTTGAGGTTGATCGGTGGTTAATCTTTGGCGGTTCTTGGGGTGCAACATTAGGGCTTGTGTATGCCCGGCATCATCCTAAAAATGTACTTGCCATGATTTTACGTGGCGTGTTTTTAGGGCGACAACAAGATATTGATTGGGTTTATGCTGAAGGTGGCGCATCAAAACTGTTTCCTGATGCATGGCAGAATTTAGTTGAACTATTACCACAAAATGCTCAAAAACATCCCCTTAAAGCGTATTATCAACAGCTAACAGGACATGATGAGCTACAACAAATGACCGCGGCAAAAACATTGGGCGCTTGGGAAAGCACTATTGTCACGCTACGAGATCATGAATATCAACATGATGAAACACGTACTCCAGGTCCTTTAGCCCATTCTCGCATTCAGCTACATTTCGCGCTCAATGAATGTTTCCTATCTGAATCACCCATTCTCAATAATATTGATATTATTAGAGACATTCCAACGACGATTATTCATGGTCGTTATGACATCGTTTGCCCCATTCAGCAAACATGGGAATTGCATCAACATTGGCCTGAGTCACAATTACACATTATTCCAATGGCAGGACATGCGGCTGGTGAGCCTGCTCTTGTAGATGCGCTTATTAATGCGACTCGTGACATGGCAAAGCGACTCTCATGATTGGATTACTTCAACGTGTTGTTCACGCTAGCGTCCATGTCGATCGGCAAAAAATAGCCCATATTGATCAAGGCTTATTAGTCTTAATCGGTGTCGAACAAAATGATACGCCAGAAAAAGCGGAACGCTTACTTGAACGGTTATTAAAGTACCGCGTCTTTGCAGATGATATCGATAAGATGAACCTGTCATTAAAAGATATTAATGGCGGTTTATTACTGGTGCCTCAATTTACCTTAGCAGCGGATACTAATAGAGGCTTACGTCCAAGCTTTACTGCCGCCGCAGCGCCTGATTTAGGTCTGGAATTATTTGACCACATCTGCTCACAAGCAAAACAACAACATACCACCGTAGCAACAGGGCTTTTTGGCGCTGATATGCAAGTATCATTAACTAATGATGGTCCAGTGACATTTTGGCTGCAGGTTTAACACCTTTAACTTTTAAGAGAATTCCATGAAAAACGTTTTTATTAGCTTACTATTAATGATCATTGCAATTATCGTATTAATGCTCCTCCCGTCAAAACAAGATCCCGCTCCTATGCCTTGGGAAGTCACTATTATGCAAGATGGTAATAGTGAGGTCTTTAATATTCACTTAGGTACAACAACATACGGTCAAGCTCAACAGTTACTGCGTCAATATGGTGAAACAGCAATATTTACTCAAGAAGGTAAACAATCTACTGCTGAAGCCTATTTTAATAGTATTAATATGGGTGGCTTATCTGCCAAGCTGGTATTAAACCTTTCAGTATCTGACTCACAGATAAAAGAGATGAGATCCGATGCGCTTGAGGCACGCCTACAAGACAGTGGCGCGCATAAATATAAACTAAATAATGATGCAAATAAAAGCCTCGTAGATACGACGGTGACGGCGCTAACATACATCCCATCTGTTCGGTTAAATGCAGAAATGGTACAGCACCGATTTGGCGAACCAGAACATATTGAACAAGCTGCTGACAATGCCAACACTAAAACGTGGCATTACCCAACATTAAATCTAACTATTCAGCTTAATGAGAATGAAAAAACTGTGATGCAATATCACTCTAAATAAGGGATAGCACGATACTCGTCATCCTTAAAAGGTGATTGATTTTTAGTACTGCTTATGTGCTCAACATAAGCAGATCACTATGATCTGAGAGCCTGCGACTTGCTATACCCTAAAGAAACTTCTTATCTTGTTTAACAAAGTCACTAAACGCATCAAGAGCAAGCGGCTTACTAAAGATGTATCCCTGCACAGTTTGACAGTCATGCTCTTGCAAGAAAGACAGTTGTTCCTCGGTTTCAACGCCTTCAGCAACCACACTTAAATTTAACCGACGTGACATTGCCAAGATAGCATCAACAATAGCGGCATCATCTTCATCAGTAGTAATATCATTGATAAATGAACGGTCTATTTTCAATATATTTAGTGGGAATTTCTTCAAATAAGATAAAGATGAATAGCCTGTACCAAAGTCATCGATAGCTAAAGCAATTTTCATATCACTCAATTGGTTTAATGTTGTTATTGCTAATTCAGTATCATCCATCAACACTGTTTCTGTGATTTCCAGCTCTAAATTCTTGGGGTCCATATTTTTATCATATAGTAACTTCTGAACAAATAATGCCAGCTGTCCACCTTTAAATTGTCGCCCCGACAAGTTAACCGCTATTCTGAAATCAGGTTCCAACACCTCTTTCAATGATAGAAAGGCATCACAGGCCTTCTCTAAAACCAGCTCACCAATAGTTACGATTAAACCTATATCTTCCAAAATAGGGACAAATTCAGCAGGTGAGACATTCCCCCATTTATCACTATTCCAACGTAATAATGCTTCCGCACCTGTTATTTTTCCTGTTTGTATATCGATTTGTGGCTGGAAGTTTAAATAAAACTCATTCTTTTCAACTGCTCGACGTAAACTGGTTTGCATTGCTAACCGTTGTGCGGCTTGTGCATTCATTTCAGCAGAATAGAATTGGAAGTTATTCCGTCCATTTTCTTTCGCATGATACATAGCAGCATCGGCATTACGTACTAATAAATCAATATCACGTCCGTCGATAGGATATAAGCTAATACCGATACTCGGTGTAATATTAACTTCGGTTGAATCCAGCATATAGGATTGCGATAATGTATCAAACATTTTCTCGGCTATTTTTGCTACATATTGTACTGAGCGAATTTCTTCAAGAATAAGTGTAAACTCATCCCCTCCCAATCGTGCAACGGTATCACCTTCACGGACACAAGACTTTAATCGTTTAGCGACATCTTGTAATAAAATATCCCCTGCTTTATGACCCAGTGAATCATTTATTTGCTTAAAATGGTCTAAATCAAGGAAAAACACGGCTAACTTCGTTGAATTTCGGTGAGCTTTATGGACAGCATGCTCTAAACGGTCATTAAAGACTGTGCGATTAGGTAAGCCAGTTAAAGGATCTAAACTAGCTAGTTTTCGTAACTCGTCATCTTTTTCACGCTGTGCGGTTATATCTTCAAACAGCCAAATACTTCCATCCTGTGGCCTAGATGGATCAATAGCTTTACCTGACATTAGCCCCCAAAACAAGCTGCCATCTTGTCGCATCAGTCTAACTTCACTGACATAATTTTCTCCTTGAGATAACTCCTCATAGCCGTCATCTCCTAATTGGGCATATATTTCATCAGATGGATATAAAACTCGTGCTGACTTTCCTTCAATTACCGACCGCTCACACGCAAATAATTGCTCAAATTTATGATTGACACGCAATATTTTTCTATCTTTCAGGAATGCAATTCCTACCATTGCATTTTCTAAAATAGTATCAAGCTCTAAACTTTTTGTCCTTAAATCATCTTCCGCTTTTTTCCATACTGTAATATCTGAAATAACGCATACCCAGACATCACCGTTAATGCTTGAAATACGGTTCAATGATAACCACATTGAAAAAATTTGATTATCATAGTTTTTTCCCACGAACTCCCTGCTACTTTCTAAATGTCTCTCAATATCACTTAGTGTGGAAACATTTTGTAGATCAGCAAAGAAATTGACTATATTTAACCCTTTCAATACTTCTTCATTTGCTTTTAATATTTTTTCTGCCATCGGGTTTGAAGACTCAATATCTCCCCGGGAAGATAGCGTTAAAATAGCTTCGGGCACACCTTTCAAAATAGTACGAATATGCTGTTCTCGCAATTCAAGAGACTCTTTAGCTTGAGCTAAATCATTAATCAAATTCTGTGTATTAGCCGCAAAAACATTAAAATCTGTTGCCAATACTGCAAACTCACTTTTTCCTGACATCACTTTTAAGCGCGTTTCAAATTTCCCTTCTGACAGTGCATCCATTGCACTTCGCAACTCTAACAATGGAGAATTAACACGCTTTGAAAGGCCCTTCACAAACAAAATCATTCCAAATATGACCATGATGCTCAACATAATAATGATCATAGCCGCATTATCAGAAACACGTATTGTTTGAGTGACCGTTCTTAAGCTTTTCTCGCTGACTAATATCGACAACTCATTAATCTTCTCCATTATTACATTTAAAATAATATTAGAGTTTTCTTGCTCAGCTACAAGTAATTCATTATTTTTTAACTGTTGAACTCGCAATTCATAGATTGAATCATCATTATCAACGACCCCTTCAATTAACCTATATATTTCTTGTTCTAAATGTTGGACGATCACCAATAGTTCTGCATTTTTTCGTAATTTTTGTTTTAACTGGATTACATCATAAGTTAATACAGATTGATGTTGCTTAACGCTATTATCACGAATACTACGCAAGTTATCTATATTATCTTCTTGTAGAATTTTTTGCGTTAAATTAACGATATAAAGTGCATTTAAGCGCACTGATTCAGTTAATTTTTGAATTTCATTTTGCTCACCAAAAAGAACACGTTCTAGCAACACATTTGAAGTCAATACTACATTACCATCCATTAATAGTCGTATGGTACGTTTATCACGACTAACAGCTAAATTAATACGTCCAGAAATTGCTTCAACTTGATTTTGAATTTCTGCCTGTAACTTGCCTACCTCATCTGTCCTAGTTTTTAATTGTTCTTTCATGGCATGTCTTTGTATCGTCAAAAACCACAACGTGCTATCAATCTTGAGGAATTGTTGATAATAATCCATCAATAAATCAATAATTTTCCCGTCCGGCCCTGTAGCAAGAGCCAATGATGAAATTTGATGCCAATACTGCTCAAACTCTCCTTCCAACTCGTTTCTAGGCATTAATTTATCAATTGACTCTAAAGAATTTGAAGCAACTATTTGATTTTGTCTTTTAATAAATGCAGCAGCAGCAGCACTGATTTGACGGCTAGCATCTTCCATAGGTAGTACTTTTTCAGTTACATCCTGCTGTGTAATTGAAAAAATATAGTTAGTATAAATGGCTACTGTCGCAATAATAGCAATAGCTAAGACAGTCATCAAAGACCATAAATGAAGTAAGTTCTTAATACTCTGAAGCTTAAACATTGTTAAAGCCCTTTATCCTGTAGCGATAATATTTTCCAATCTAATGATATAGCTTCATCAGACATTAGATAAATTGGCCATAAATTATGTATGGCCTGATGCTCCGTTTCATCATAAAAGATATCTAAACCCAAACCTATATCAATTCCATTTATAGACTCCAAACCATCGATGACACTTTCACTATCAATCAGCCCTGTAATATTAAGTAATCCTCTATGGAAGATTTTTGCAATGATAAATCCTTCAAAAGAAACTTCGTTAGGCTCCATTGAAGCATTTAGTTCACTCATTGCTAATATATATTCATCAACAATCGAAAGGTTAGTATTAAGGCTTGGTACAACCTGCGTCACAATAACCCTATTAGTTTTATCAGCTAATGAATTCTTTAATGATGTGCTACCAACAAAAGAAATGTTAAGAAACCAAATATCTGGCAATTCTTTTTTTAGTAATGTAATAAACTTTGCCGAAGGTGCATAACTACCCGCCATAATGACCGCTTTCGGTGTGGTTTTAGCATCGAGTAACGTCGCTACAGCATCCTCAACATTAAGCGTGTTTCTTGTATAACGACCATGAACAAGCTTATCTGTATTATTAAAACCATAAGTATTTAAAGCTTTAATCGCACCTTGATAAGCTGCATCGCCATAACCATCTCGCTGGGTAAAAAAGGCGATTTCTGTTGGAGCAATACCGGCATGTAATAAGCCAATAATCATCTCCGTTGTTTCTTCAGCATAACTCGGACGATAATTGATAATATAACGACTTACAGGTTTTTTCCGCAATACATCTCCACCAGAAAAAGCACCAAATAATAGGGTTTTTCTTTCTTCTGCAATGGGAACAGTAACAATTGCCGTGGGCGTACCCACATTACCAATAACAGCCACAACATTCTCGCGCTCAATCAGATAATGCATATTTAATGCTGCCTGCTCAGGCTCATAGCCATCATCTCGAACAATCAACTCTATTGCTTGTCCGTTTACGCCACCATTATCATTAACATATTTGAAATAACTCTCAACACCCGCACGCATATCAATGCCAAGAGCAGCTGCGGGCCCAGTTAATGCGGTGGACATGCCTAATTTTATATTCTCGGCAGATATTAGCAATGATGAATAGCAAAGAAGGTTAATCAGAAAAATACATTTAATCACTTTTCACCCACATTTTTCTCATCCTTTTTAGCGGTATCATCTGATACCATTTGCTCATCATCCATTAATATTCGATTTGCAGCGCCATCCATATCATCATATTGGCCACTTTTAACTGCCCAGAAGAAAACAGCAACCCCGACGACTCCTAGTAATAGCATCCCAGGCAATAAGCCATAAATCACATCCATTAACTATTCCTTAAAGAAACGCTTTAATCTGGCAGCATTGGCAATGACTAATAATGAACTGATCGGCATTGTTATCGCCGCAACAAGTGGATTCACTAATGACATCATTGCCAATGGCACCATAATAATATTATATGTAATAGATAATACAATATTCTGCTTAATAGTACGTAAGGTTTGGCACGCTAAATCTCTTGCATGAACTACTTTATATAACTCATTGTGTGATAAGACAATATCAGCACTTTCTATCGACACATCTGTACCCGATGCCAGAGCAATACCCACATCTGCCTGAATTAGCGCAGGAGAGTCATTAACACCATCACCGACCATAGCAACAATTTCTCCCTGCTGTTGCAAGGCTTTCACCACATTGACTTTATCTTTTGGTAACACTTCTGAATATCGTTTAATGTCACCTAATTCTGCCGTTATCGCAGTAACAACAGGCTCTCTATCACCACTAAGAACAGTAATAGCAATGCCCTGCTGCTGTAAATGATTGACCATCGCCTTAACATCTGAACGTAGTTGGTCAGCCAAACTAATAACGCCTAAAACCTCATTTTCAATAGCCATAAAAATACAACTATTTCCTTGGTTTTCATGCTCAATCACATGAGGTAACAACTGAGAGGGAACGAATAAATTCTTTTCTGACAGCCATGCTCGTGTACCAATAATGACAGTCTTATTATCAACCACTGCCTGCACACCTTGACCGGGTGACGATAAAAAGTTACTTATTGCTAAACTTGTTAACCCTTTCACTAATGCCGCCTGACTTATCGCCATAGCAACACCGTGTTCCGACTTTTGCTCGATAGAAGATGCAATGGTTAGTAAATCATCCTCCGAGATACCAGACGTCGTTTTAATCGCAATAACACGTAACTCTCCCTCGGTTAATGTGCCTGTTTTATCAAATACAAAATGCGTCACTTTCGATAATAACTCTAAGGCTGCACCTTGTTTTATTAAAATACCATGATGAGCACCAACACCTGTAGCAACAGCAACGGACATAGGCGTCGCCAATCCAAAGGCACACGGACAAGTAATGATAAGGACCGATGTTGCAGCCAATAAAGCATGTTCAAAATCAAACTGTAACCAATAGATAAAGGTCGCAGTTGCCAGGCTTAAGGTAATGACAACAAACCACGGTACAATTCTATCGGCAATACATTGAATTGG
>DAOUSV010000196.1 GCA_030627065.1 Piscirickettsiaceae bacterium
AAAATCAGCGATTTAGTTAAGGCGGCAGGAGGATTCAAAGAATCATCGTTTTCCTTAAGCAGTGAATCACTTCAAATGGAAAAATCTGCTACTGCTACTGCTACTGCTAGTTCATTTTCTGCAGAACTGGAGTATTCTTTTATTTTTCGAATAGAGGATAGTGTAGAAGCTATAAACTTTAGCTTAGGAAAGGTACTAGAAAGCACTAAAGACCCAAGTAATATTGAACTCAAAAATCATGATGAAATTATCATCGTTGATAGCTTGTCCGCAGAGGCTAGGAATAAATTATTAGAGCCTATACTAGAAAAGATGGAAATTTTATCGAGCTTAAAAAAACCAATGCACTTTGTCAATATTATTGGTGCAGTAAAATTCCCTGGTAAATATCCTTTACCTAAAGGCACTAAGCTTCTTAAAATGCTCAACGTAGCTGGTGGTTTTAAAGAATCAGCCTATATATTAAAAGCCGAAATCAGTCGTTATACACAACAAGAAGATCAAACAACCGAATTAAAACATCAAACTATCAATGTAAAAAGTTTACTAGAAGGGGATGAATCACAAAATATCACCCTCAAAAGTAGGGACACCATTCATATATTCACATCCCCTGCCTGGTTAGAGCGTTATTCCATTGAGCTTACAGGCGAAGTTAATTTTCCCGGCACATATACCGTTGCTAGAGGCGAAACGATAGGTGATGTTATTAAAAGAGCCGGAGGAATTACTCAATACGGTTACCCTAAAGGCGCCGTTTTTTCTCGTGTCCGCTTACGTGAAAAAGAAGCCCAACAAATTATTAATATCAAAGAACGCTTACGAGCAGAAGTCGGCAATATGACCTTCAGACAACAATCCTCGACCAATCCTTTGAGTGCCACCGACCCTAGTCAAGCAATGGCCATAGTCGAGCAACTTGGTATGGCTGAGCCTTTGGGCCGTATGGTGATTAATTTAGAACAAATCATACAAGACAACCCCGAACAAGATATTACCGTCGAAAATGGTGATCAACTGGTTATTCCAGCATTAAACAAAGTGGTTAGCGTGATGGGGCATGTACAAGTGCCTAGCTCATTCATATTTGATAGCTCGCTTAATGTCGATGACTATATTGATCAATCAGGCGGCCCATTACAGCAATCAGATGATGACCGTATTTATGTCATTCGTGCCAATGGCTCTGTTATGCTGCCTAATAACTCTGCATGGTTTAGTCGTAGCGATAAATCATTAGAACCTGGGGATACTGTCATTGTGCCGATTGATACTAATTATTCAGATCCATTAGATACGCTAACTGCCGGCACTCAGATACTTTATCAATTGGGCGTAGCTTATACAGCTATTAGCCGTTAATCTTGCATATGAACAATAAGACACCTATGACAACACCCGCAGAACATCAAGCATCACACGCTTATGAGCGCATTGAAGAAGATGAAATAGATTTACGTGAATTATGGAAAGTGATTTGGGAGGGTAAATGGACTATTATTGCGGTCACTTTTTTGTTTGCGACCGCATCAGTCACTTACGCCCTCTTACAGCCGAATCAATATAAATCTGAAATGTTATTAGCGCCCAGTTCAGGAGAAAGCAATAAAATGGGGCAAATGGCTGGCATCGCCGCGATGGCGGGAATTAACATGGGTAGTGGTGGTGAAATAAATAAATCCCAATTAGCCTTAGCCACCTTACAATCTCGGGAGTTTTTAACCTCATTTATTAACACTCATAAATTAACCGTCCCCATTTTTGCTGGAAAAAAATGGGATCAAACTTCTGGAAAATTAGAGTTGGATACTGAAATTTATGATGCCAATGCAAAAAAATGGCTACGTGAAGTCGATCCGCCAAAAAAACCAGCGCCTAGCG
>DAOUSV010000006.1 GCA_030627065.1 Piscirickettsiaceae bacterium
ATACAAAAGAACACAGCAGAAAACAAACTTGCTACGTTTTCAGCAATGATTAATACTCGACGAGCACGCGGACATACTCGTTCTACCGCCGACTGAACCGCCTGAATACATAAGGGCATAAAATCTGGATTCAGATTATTAAAACCCGCAGGAAATAAGTTTGTATCAACAGGGGCTAATTTAAAGCCCGCATTACGTAAATCAACAGAAGTGTAAAAAGGCGCGGGCGTTTGAAGCCATTGATCCCTAAGCCAAGTTTCGACCTCTAACTGATGGGTTAAAAGGTGAGATTCAAGTTGTAATAAAGGGCCATTTAACGACGTTGTTAAATGTGGCACACTAGAAGTCATAATAATTTGCCTATAACGAATAATAAACTAAGACATGTGAATTGAAGCACAGTTTCAAAACAATCGATACCTCATACTACATCATTACTTATGCGATCAAAGAGCTTCGTGAAATAAAATTCTATCTTACTACTAGCCTGATTGTATAAAATGAGTTATCTTCATTATCTGCGTAAGTCAGACATATTTTTATTTCATGGATATTATTTTAGTGTGAGTGATGAGAAAACAGAATTTAGCGGTCTAAAAGTCATGGTGATCGATGATAGCAAGACTATTAGACGAACAGCTGAAAAGTTGCTTTCAAATGCTGGATGCACTGTACTTACCGCAGAAAATGGCTTCGAAGCACTGCCAATTATAAACAATCAACACCCAGACATTCTATTTATTGACATCCTCATGCCTCGCTTAGATGGCTATCAAACCTGTTCCCTCGTTAAAAGTAATCCAAAATTTAATAGCATTCCTATCATTATGCTTTCAAGCAAAGATGGTTTATTCGATCGTGCAAAGGGCCGCGTAGCGGGTGCCGAACAATATCTAACCAAACCATTCACCCGTGATGACTTGCTTGATGCTATTCGTACTCACCTAATAAACAAGTCCAAGGGTGTGTAAGAGTTATGGCTTTAATCCTTATTGCTGATGATTCTCCAACTGAGATTTATGTTCTCAAAAAAATATTAGAAAAACATGGCCATCAAATTATTACAGCAGAAGATGGCGAGCAAGCTATCGCAATTACCCAACAACAAAAACCTAATCTAATTTTGATGGATGTCGTCATGCCTAAACTTAATGGTTTTCAGGCAACGCGACGTTTGAGCAAAGAAATAGACACACAAGATATTCCCATTATTATTGTTTCATCAAAAAACCAGGAAACAGATAAGCTATGGGGCCTAAGACAAGGTGCAAAAGGTTATCTTGGCAAACCAGTAACTGAAGATCAGCTGATCTCAGAAATTAATAAGCTATTGGTGTAATAGAGTATGACAGCGATTCATTCACCTGCCGACATAATCACCCTTCTTCGTGATATAGAATATCGAAGCCAGACCGATACGAGTGAACTAACACAGCAGCAAGCCTCATGGGCTGCTATTGATTTTCGGATAGGACAAAACCACTACTTAATCCCGTTGAATGAAACTCGTGAAATATTCACTGTTCCAGAGAAAATAACACTTGTGCCGAAATCAAAACCTTGGGTGCTCGGCATAGCTAACCTTCGGGGGGAACTATTACCCTTGTTTGACCTCAACTATTTTTTATCTGGCCAAGCAACACAAATCAATAACCGTAGTCGCATCATAGTTATTAATCATAACAATCTCTATGCGGGCTTACTCCTTGATGAAGTTTTTGGATTAAAACATTTTCATCAAGAGCCTAACGAAGAAGTACCAGCCAACAGTGCAATCTCTCCTTACCTTAACGGTCACATTTCCCAGCAAGATCATCATTGGGATATATTTAGCTTCAACAAACTGGCTGCTGACCCGCATTTCCTAAATGCAGCAGCCGCATAATATTTTGATGTCAGGACAATCATTATGAATTCAACAAGTAAACTTTTCTTCACCTCTCTTATTTCAAAAAACAACCTATTTAACTTAGTGTTTACGATCCTTTTTACAGCTGTAACGCTAGTTGGTATATGGCTAATCGCCACTAATCAATATCAACAGTTTTTAGATGATATATTGCTTATTTCTGCGGGAATTGCTGGCAGCTTAGTTCTCACCATTATTATGCTACTTCGTTTAAGTTACCAGCCATTCAAAGGTATGAAAACGACCCTAGATAATATGGAGCTTCAAAGTCGCCACAATCAAGATGCCATTTTAAGGTTGCTTGATGAAATGGGAGATCTAGCCGATGGTGACCTTACCGCATCCGCAACGGTTACTGAAGATATTACTGGCGCTATTGCTGATTCAGTCAACTATACAATTGAAGCCTTACGAAGTTTGGTTGAAAACATTAATACCACCACATTACAAGTAGCCTCTGCGGCTCAAGAAACACAATCAACCGCATTGCACTTAACCGATGCTAGTGAGCACCAGTCACAACAAATCACGACTGTAAGTACCGCTATCACAGAAATGGCGGCCTCAATTGAACAGGTATCTCAAAATGCCAACCAATCTTCCGATGTGGCAAAACAGTCTGTAAGCTTGGCCGCTCAAGGTAATACGGCAGTGAAGAAAGCCATAAACGGTATGGATAATATCCGTGAACAAATTCAAGAAACATCAAAACGAATCAAACGTCTAGGCGAAAGTTCACAACAAATTGGGGATATTGTAGAATTAATCAATGATATCGCTGAGCAAACGAACATCCTGTCACTTAATGCCGCAATTCAAGCAGCAATGGCCGGAGAAGCAGGGCGTGGTTTTGCCGTGGTTGCCGATGAAGTCCAACGGCTTGCAGAACGTTCCAGTAATGCAACCAAACAAATTGATGCGCTCGTAAGAACTATCCAAAGTGATACGAATGAAGCCATTAGTTCGATGGAACAAAGTACCAAAGAGGTTGTATCAGGAGCGCGCTTATCACAAGATGCTGGGGCATCTCTTGAGCAAATTGAAACAGTATCACACCAATTGGCTGACTTGATTAATAATATTTCTGATGCTGCAAAGCAGCAAGCCCAAGCAGCCATAAGCACATCCGACAGTATGAATGTAATTCAAGAAATTACCATACAAACATTGACAGGAACCAGCGAAAGTTCTGCATCTACAGCTCGCTTATTAGAGTTAACCAATGAGCTTCGCACCTCGGTTTCTGGCTTCAAGCTACCATAAGCTCAGGGCGTAAGATTTAACATGTCTTATTTATTTCAAACTCCTTCCTTATTGACATTGGATTTATAAATGGCTCGGATAAATAGTGGTAACTATGATGCGTTGGCTTTAGTTCAAGAAGAAGCTCAGCAGTCTCTTGACGATGCATTACAGGCGCTAACCCAATTCATTGATAGTCCGACAAATAATGCTGCCTTAGAACAATGCATCACGTATTTGCACCAAATTAATGGCCTTGTAGAAATGCTGGGCTTACAAGGTGCCACTTTATTATCGAAAGAAATGCTTACGTCAGCGGTCGCAACGCTGGAGCTTTCCTCCGCGAGTAACCTAACGAAGGTACAAGACTCTCTTCTTAAAGGTTTATTAATATTACCTAATTATCTAAAACTACTCGGATTTGAATTAGAAGATCACCCACTAAGGTTAATAACAACGATTAATGAACTTCGTGAGGCCCGTGGCGAAGATGCCATTAAAGAGCAAAGTTTATTTAAACCTGTGCTTTCAATCCAGCTACCAGAAATAATTGCGCCGATCGCCAATCAAGAAATACCTCGTCTTGGTGTTCCGCACGATAAAATTAGCCATGCGTTTCAAATATCATTGCTACATTGGATAAAAAACAATGATACCTCTAGCCTTTCGAAAATGGTTAGAATCATTAATCACCTCCGTCTCAGCGCTACTCAAGATCTCTCGATTACTCTTTGGTGGGCTGCCGAAGGTATTATTGAAGCCATTCTTGAAGGCGGCTTATTACCAACTCCAGAAGTTAAACTCAGTCTTGGTAATTTAAACCAACCCATTAAATTATTTACTCAAAGTGATGAGCAACAATTTCTAGCCCTATTCCCCTCAGAGCTGCTAAAGCGACTCTTACTCATCGTTGCCAAAGCAACCAGTTCAGGTAAACATATCCACGCATTAAAGAAAGCCTTTAAATTAGACTTCTTTGATATTCGACAAAACCTTAAAATATATGGCTTTAGCAATAATGCACTCTCCGATGTAAACATAGCATTACTTGAACAATTACGGGAAATTAAAGAACACGTTGATCAATTCAATCGACATGATGCCTATTCATTAGAGGCCGTCCAACAGCTATCAGAACAGTTCTCAACGATGGCGAGTACTCTTCAATTATTATCTGAAGAATCTGCGAGCATTATTTTACTAAAAAATGCTGAACAACTTAATGAACTGACTATCCAGCAACAGCTACCCAGTGATTCTCAATTAATAAGCTTAGCTAATGACTTACTTATTGTAGAAGGTATTTTACAAGAAGGAACAACCGAAAATAAGCAATCGTCTGAAAATGAAGAACTACAAACGACCGTACTAAACGAATGCTTGAATGAACTCAACAACCTTAAAGAAAAGCTAGCATTACTTGATGAGCAGCCAGGTAAAACAATAGAAATATTCTCAGAAGCATCTTCTCAATTAGAACTTATTGCTGGTAGCATATCCATGCTAAACCTAAATGATGCTGCTAATATTCTTGAAAACACGACTAAGAAAATATCCTTTATAAGCAGATCAAAACAAGATGTGACAAGCCTAGAGCTTCGCTGGTTTGCTGAAATAATTGCCGCTATCGATATGTATTTAAGCGGCATTAACCAACATGGCAAGCAACAGCCGAAACTGTTAGATGGAGCTCAATTACTACTTACTAATTTCAGCTCATCATCAACAGATTCCACGCCACGACAAAATGATACTATTATCACTGGGTTAGATACCGTTACTCTTAGTAAAACCGGCGTAGAACGCTATCTACAACAGCACACTCAACTAAAGAAACCGATAACAAGTGTCGAAAAATATATTCAACAACAAAGTCTCACTAATAAAACACTAGAAACAAGTGTTGACCGTTATATAAAACAAGTATTTCAATCAAGCACTCCAACCAGCGTTGAACGTTATATTCAGCAACAGCAGAAGCTGGATATTGAAAACACACTACTGACTCCAGCGTTACCAGAGAAAGAAGAAAGCTTTGAGCCACAATTTGCAGAAGGTATTGATGCTGAAATCGCTGAAATATTTATCGAAGAAGCAGAGGAAGTTCTTGCCGAATTAACAACTCTTATTCCTAGCTGGAAAGCACAATATAATCTTGATCTCACAAGAGATATTCGCCGTTATTTCCACACCTTAAAAGGAAGTGGCCGTATGGCCGGAGCTACAGTCATTGGTGATCTTGCTTGGTCTATTGAAGATGTATTAAATAAAATAGCGGAAGGAGAAGCATCCTGCTCTTCTGACGTAGCCGCTCTTGTTTTAAGCTCACAACAGTATATTCCTGAATTACTGTCTCGTTTCACTCAAGGAGATATGAGCTCAACCGAACAAGTGGACAGCCTTATTCGTAGTGCGAATAACATCTTCACTACAATAGAGACAGAAGCCAACTTATCTGAAGATGATGAATTACAACAAATATTTATCAATGAAGCAGAACTGCATCTCAATGTATTCGATGAATCTCTTGACGATGCAGCATCACCTTTTATTCTTAATAAAGAATTATTACGGGCAGCACACTCACTTAAAGGTTGTGCAAACATCGCTCAAGCAACACCCGTCGCACTTGTTTCCACCCAGCTCGATAAGACATTAAGATATGTTTATGAACATAATCTCCCTCTTAATGAACAACAATTAATTGTTTTAATTGAGACTATTAGCGGCATTAAGAAAATTATTGCTCACCTGAAATTTCCAGAGTTCGATGAACCTGATATCCGCTTATTAGTTGGAAATCTTGAACAAATAATTCCTAATGATAATTCAGAAGAAAAATCTCAAGAAAAACGAATTGATCCTGAATTTTTAGTTGTTTTCCTTGAAGAAACAGATGAGTTATTAAACCAATATTCACAACAGTTATTACAACTTCAGCAGCACGTTGACAATGAAAATTATCAGGACAATATTGAACAAACACTATCAATACTCGCCAGCAATGCACAATATGCTGAATTAACAAACATTGTCGAACTCTGTCAATTATTTAAATCTCTTATCCAGCATACAAAAAACGAGACAAGCTTTAATTTACTTGACCATGGTCTCGAAGAAGTTAATATCCAAATTGAAAGCGTAATTCACAACAAACCTGCGCCAGACCTTGATGATTTCAAGCAGCAAGTTAAAGACTTCCTAAGTCAGCCGATCAACGAACCTAAACTAGAACTCTCAGTTACAACAACAATTAGTGACTATTTTATTGTTCCAGATATTGATGCTGATTTATTAGAAGCGTTCACTGAAGAGTGTCTTGAACTGCTAGAGTCTAGCGGTAGCACTATCAAGAAATGGCAACAAAATAATAGCGACCAATCTGCAATTATGCAATTAAATCGCGATCTTCATACTATAAAAGGTGGCGCGCGCTTAGCCGTTGTAACGCCTATTGCCGATTTAACACATCAAATAGAATCCCTAATTTCAATAACACTTGATAATCATCATCAGCTTAGTGACAAATTCTTTGACCTCTTACAACGCTGCCAGGATCGCTTATCAGAAATGCAAGAAAGTCTTGCTAATCACACTGGTATTCCATTCGCGAATGACCTCCTAAGCGAAATTTCCCAATTCTACGGCCACGCTACTGAGCCATCGGTCATTGCAGTTCCTCAGCCCAAAGAAACTCAGATTCCTATTGAGAGGCCTGCTGAAACAGCAATTTCAGAATACGAAACCAAGCCAATTACTCAGACACAACAACCTGCACATGTTGAACAAATTCGTGTGCGAGCAGATCTTCTCGATTTTCTTAGCAATTTTGCTGGCGAAGTTAATATCTCACATGATCGTGTTAGCCAGCAAAATATAGCTATTCGACAACAAGTAACAGAAATGGAAGCCACCGTATCTAGATTACAAGATCAGTTACGTAATCTGGAAATGGAGACAGAAGCTCAGATCTTGTTCCGCTATGAAGATGCCAAAGTAGATAATCAATCAGAATTTGATCCTCTCGAATTAGATCGCTTCTCCATGATGCACCAACTTTCACGTGGTTTAACAGAAAGTGTCAGTGATTTAAATGATATTACGCAATCATTGAGCATATTAGTTAGCGATTCTGATTCAATCTTACTTCAGCAGTCTCGATTAAGCACCGATCTACAACATGGTTTAATGAACACCCGTTTATTACCTTTTAGTGGTCTAATTCCTCGTTTTGAACGTATCATTCGACAAACAAATAGTGAGCTTGGAAAAAAGTCATCACTAACGGTCTATGGTGATGAACAAGAATTGGACAGAACCATTCTCGATCGTATTGTTGCCCCTATTGAGCATCTTCTAAGAAATGCCATCGCCCACGGTATTGAATCAGCTAATTCTCGCCGTGTTTTAGGTAAAGATGACGTTGGAAAGTTATCGCTAACTATCGCTCGCGATGGTTCAGAGATATTAATTACGCTAAAAGATGATGGGCAAGGCATCAACATTGATAAAATTCGCCAAAAAGCATTAGCGCTAGACTTAATTACTCCTGACAACATTCCTTCTGATGATGCTCTTATCCAGCTAATTTTAACATCTGGATTCAGTACCGCGGAAAATGTATCTCAAATAGCTGGCCGTGGCGTCGGTATGGATGTTGTAAGCAGTGATATTCGAGCATTAAAAGGTCGTTTATCTATTCAGTCTGTGACAGGACAAGGTACAACATTTACCATTAGATTGCCGCTCACCTTATCCATTATGCAAGTATTATTGGTGAGTAGTTCCGAGCAACAATATGCGATTCCTCTTGCCGCAGTTCATGCTGGCGAACGTCTAATGGTACAAGAAATACATGCATTACTTGGTCAAGGTGATGAACCTCGTTATCAATTTAACAATCAATACTATCAGTTTATCCCGCTCGCAAAACTTCTCGATCAACCATTAATCTTGCCCGACGATCCAAAACAGCAACTTCCTTTATTGTTATTTAGTTTTGGTGATAAGCATATTGCGTTACTTGTAGATTCAATCAACAGTAACCGTGAAATTGTACTTAAATCCGTGGGCGAGCAGTTAGATCATATTAGCTCAATTAATGGCGCAACCATTCTTGGTGATGGTCAAGTTGCCTTTGTAATTGATATTCCAACCCTCATTAACACTACAGATTTAACACAAAGTAATACACCCCAAGAAAATGTCGAAAATAAAATAACTACCCAGTCTCAAAACCATATACCACTGGCGATGGTTGTTGATGACTCTATCACCATGCGAAAAGCATCCGGTAATTTATTAAAACGTCATGGATTTGATGTTATTACTGCCCGTGATGGTATTGATGCTATCGCCCAACTAAATGAATACACACCTGATCTGATACTGCTCGATGTTGAAATGCCACGTATGGATGGGTTTGAATTTGCAACGGTGGTCAGGAATGATCCTCAATTTGAATCCCTACCCATCATTATGATTACGTCACGTACAGGTGATAAACATCGTAACCAGGCAAAAAGTATTGGTGTAAATGATTATATGGGGAAACCATACCAAGAAATAGATCTTGTTACTTCCATGAAAAAATTATTGGGCGATAAATACCCAAGCACACGAACCTAACAAGGCGCACTATTTATGGCTGACAATGCTAGCAACTTTATTCCTTGTAGATTAATTCCTCTACAAAACCACTATCTTCTGTTACCAAATACGACGATAGCGGAAGTTATTCCAATGCCAAAGTTGGAGGAGGCGATTAACAAACCGGATTACTGGCTAGGACAATACGATTGGCTATCATCCTCGCTTCCTGTTATTGAACTGGAAAGCCTTATTGAAAATACTCTACTTAATTCCACCACCGCAACTAAACTCTGCATTATTCATGGTATCAATTCTTCTGCAAATATCACGACATATGCCCTACCCTGCTATGGTATGCCTCAACTTATCCTATTAAATGAATCTGCACTTAATATTGTGGAAAATACGCAAGACTCTGAGTTTATACATTGCCAGATTCAAATCGGGAATAAAATAACCTATATTCCTAATTTAGATAGAGTTGAAACTATCATTAGCCAGCAATAATAATCTCAAAATATCACTTGCACAGCTTTTAGTTTATGCTAATACTATGAATTTCCTAAAAGCTATCCTTTTAAGCAGTTTCTTATTAGCACTTTCTCCTATTTGCTATTCTGCTGATTCGGCCGCTTTAAATAAACAGCGCACTATTTTCCAACAAGCAAAAAAAGCATTACAAACGAACCAAACAACTCAATTTGCCAAACTAAATAAGCAACTAGAAAACTACCCCCTACAGCCCTACCTCGATTATCTGTATTTACAACATCGGCTCAATCATGTCAGCAGTGATACTATCTCTAACTTTATCAAAAAAAATCAAAATACATTTTATGCCGACAGATTACGGAAATCATGGCTCAATCGCCTAGCGACCACTAAAAAATGGGCGCTTTTTCTTGAGAATTACCAAGAACCTCAATCCACAAGTCGACAATGTTTACGGCTACAAGCACTTATCGCCACTGGTGATACAGAGCAAGCCTTTGCTGAAATACCTGCGCTTTGGTCAATATCCCGTTCACAAAATAAAGCCTGCGATCCAGCCTTTGCACTCTGGAAAAAAGAAGGACATTTAACAGATGATCTTCGCTGGCAACGTATCCAACTCGCTTTACGAGATAATCAATTTAATCTCGCTAAATACCTTGCCAAATCATTAGATAATGCCAAAGAAGCCAATCAATGGATCCAGCGCTGGCAGAAAATGCACAGCAATCCACTGTCTTTATTAAAACAGTTACCTGACGAACCGCCCCTGAACCAAAAAGTCAGTCTCACTCATGATGTCGCTATTTCGAGAGAAATCATCAAACACGGACTTTATCGCCTAGCGAAAAAATCAACCGATAAAGCCTTTGAAGCTTGGCAGCGTATTGAGTCTTCCTATTCATTTAGCGTGCAAGACAAACTCACTATTCAACGAAGTATTGCTAACCGTGCAGCTCTAAACCGTGAGGATAGAACCTTAGAATTCTTTGGTGACATTCCTGCTGAGACATGGCGTGTTCGTGCCGCATTATGGCAACAAGATTGGCAAGCAGTGTACGATGCGGTTCTTAGCCTCAATAGTAATGATCAGCAATCATCACGCTGGAAATATTGGCTCGCACGCAGTCAGGCGCAACTCGGCGATCAACAAACCGCTAATAAAACATATCAAACATTGACTCTGGATCGTGATTTTTACAGCTTCTTAGCCGCAGATCAATTACAACAGCCATACCAAATGAATCACAACCCTATTCAGTTTACTGCTGACGAATTAGCTACATTTTCCCAACGTCCAGCGGTGCTAAGATTAAATGAGTTTTACGCCTTAAATATGGGCTTAGAATCTCGTCGCCAAGCTTATGCATTGAAACTCAAACTATCAAAAAAAGAGCTACAACTGCTAGCAACCTTAACTCATCAATGGGGCTGGCATAATCAAACTATCAGCTTATTAGGCAAGGCTAAATATTGGGATGCCTTAGATCTTCGTTTCCCCGTTGTTTATAACGAGACAATTATAAAAGAAAGTAAAGTGAATGATCTTGATCCCTCATGGCTCTTAGGTATTGCACGCCAAGAAAGTGCATTTAATCCTCATGCGCGCTCTCATGTTGGTGCATCAGGATTAATGCAACTAATGCCTAAAACAGCAACATTGATTGCACGACTTATTAAAAAACCGTTAAAACGACAATCAGAACTACTCAATCCTGATAGAAATATCCAATTAGGTAGTGCATATTTACGAAAAATGTATGATGAGAAACAACAAAACCCAGTACTAGCCACTGCATCTTACAATGCAGGGCCGCATCGCATCTCTCGCTGGTTACCTAAAAAAGACATGGCTGCTGATATTTGGATTGAAAATATTCCCTACAAAGAAACACGACGTTATACCCGCAGTGTTTTAAGCTATACCGCTATTTTTGACCACCAGCGTAAGCAAGCTATCATCCCCTTATCGCAACGGATGCCAACAGTAAAAGCCAAAACACCTTAAACTAGTCACATGAAAACATATCTTGTCGGCGGCGCAGTCCGCGATCAATTACTCGGCCTAGCAGTTAAAGACCACGATTGGGTTGTGGTCGGTAGCACCCCAGAAGAGATGGAAGCGTTAGGCTATCAAACTGTTGGCAAAGATTTTCCTGTCTTTTTGCACCCCAAAACACATGAAGAATATGCTCTGGCGCGTACCGAGCGAAAAACAGCACCCGGCTACAAAGGCTTTATTGTTCACGCTGCAGCCGACGTGACTTTAGAGCAAGATCTTGTCCGTCGCGATCTGACCATCAATGCCATTGCCCAAGATGAAGATGGCACGCTTATCGATCCTTATAATGGTCAGCAGGATATTAAAGACAAAATCTTACGCCATGTCTCACCTGCATTTACCGAAGACCCAGTTCGAGTGTTGCGTATTGCTCGCTTTGCCGCTCGTTTTGGCTTCACTATTGCCGATGAAACCAAGCAGCTAATCCAACAAATGGTTAAAGCAAAAGAACTTGCTCATCTTGTGTCTGAACGCGTTTGGCAAGAATTAGAAAAGGCCCTTGCCGCACCGCAGCCCTCACTCTTTTTTACAGCTTTACGTGATGCTGGTGCTCTGGCGACCCTGTTTCCCGAAGTAGAAATGCTATTTGGTGTGCCACAAGTTGCTAAATGGCATCCTGAAATTGATACTGGCATTCATGTGATGATGGTGATTGATCAAGCCGCTAAACTCAGTGATGAAATCACCGTTCGATTTGCCGCCCTCTGTCATGATTTAGGCAAGGGAACAACCCCAGAAGATATTCTGCCGCATCATTATGGCCATGAAATCCGTAGCGTTAAACTCAGCAAGAAACTTTGTGCCCGACTACGAGTGCCCAAAGAGATCGAAACATTTGCACTCAAGTTTGCCGAATATCACACCCATATTCACCTGTTGTTTGAAATGAAAGCAGCTACCATTTTAAAAGTCATTGAAGCTCTCGATGCCTTTCGTAGACCCGAACGATTCAAACACTTCCTACTTGCAGGAGAAGCCGACTCTCGTGGCCGAACAGGTTATGAAGACAGTGACGTGCCTCAAATTGACGCATTCCAGCAGTGTTTCGATGCCGCCCAATTAATCATAGCCAAACCTTTTGTAGAACAAGGTTTGCAAGGCCCAGATATTGCCAAAGCAATACGAGCCGCACGCACGAACACGATTAAACACGTTATGGATAATATAGCGACTTAAGGTATATACCCGTGACCATTCAAGCTGAACAGCTTAAACGATAACGGGTATAATCAACGCTATTCAATCTAATCTTTAGGATCCCAACCATGAATGAGTCTATTTCAGCCAATTGGACTAGCGTTAACGCTAGCTGTAACCCGCTTGTTGAAAGCCTTGTCGCCGATGCACAAGCACTACAACTTGAAATAAGCACACTTAGCAATGGCACTCGTATCATTGATGCTGGCATCAATTGCAACGGCGGATTAGAAGCGGGTCGCCTAATTGGTGAAATTTGCATGGGCGGACTAGCGACCATCACAATGGGCACTAACAGCGGCTTTGATAACTGGCCTTGGTCAGTTAATGTTCATGCTAAAACACCCGTATTAAGCTGTCTAGGCAGTCAGTATGCTGGCTGGAGCTTATCCCACGAAAAATTCTTTGCACTAGGTTCTGGCCCCGGTCGTGCTTTAGCAGGTAAAGAAGAAGTATTAAAAGAATTTGGCTACAAAGATAAAGCGGATAAAACAGTTATTGTATTAGAAACCGATAAATTCCCACCACTTGAAATTGCCGAAAAAGTAGCAAAAGATTGTGGCATTAAAACTGAAGACTTAACGTTCATCCTAACGCCAACATCAAGCCTAGCCGGTGTAATGCAAATCGCTATCCGCGTATTAGAAGTTGCCATGCACAAAGCGCATACCCTACATTTCCCTATGGACAAAATCATTGATGGTTTCGGTGTAACCCCTGTTTCACCGCCGGGTGGTGATTTTATGACGGGCATGGGGCGCACAAACGACGCTATCCTTTATGGTGGCATGGTGCACCTATTTGTTGATTCAACGGATGATGAAGCACAAGACTTAGCTGAAAAACTACCTAGCAACACCTCATCAGATTACGGCCGCCCATTCGGTGAAATCTTCAAATCATATGATTTTGACTTTTTCAAAGTTGATCCTATGTTATTTAGCCCTGCTAAAGTCACGGTTACCAATGCCAATACAGGTAAAAGTTTCACTGCTGGTGAATTGAATAAAGAGTTATTAACTACCTCATTTGGCTTGTAGAATCTGATTTCACCGAAACAGACGTAAATGTCACACGCTAAAATTGTCATTTTTAACGATACTCATGGCTGGCATAGTCAGCAGTTAGTTGCCGCTTTAACCGCGCTCAATATTGAGGTGGTGTTGACGGATCTTGCTGATTGTACGATTGATCTTAATCAGCCCACGGGCTTGTCTATTCCAGGGTTTGAGGATCAGCTCCCTGCAGCAGCGATGGCGCGCGGTATTGCACCGGGTTCTTTGGAGCAGATCACACTACGAATGGATGTGTTGCATACTTTGGGAGAGCTCGGTGTGCCGGTGTTTAATCCAGCGAGTGCGATTGAGCATACGGTTGACAAGGCGCGTACATCACTTAGATTACATCTTGCTGGTTTAAATACACCTAAGACATGGGCCTGTGAGAATCCTGATTTAGCACGTAATATTGCTCAAAAATATTTGTCCGCACATCAATCGTTAGTCATTAAGCCGCTATTTGGTTGTATGGGTAAGGGAATTGAGAAAGTTGAGAGTATTGAGCAGTTTGATGCCATACAAGTCGTCGGCGATGCCTTTTATATGCAAGAGTATATTGCGCCATTCGAACAAGAACATTGGCAGGATTGGCGTTTAATGGTGATTGATAATAAAGTCTGTGCGGCCATGTCTCGGCGTTCTCAACATTGGATCACTAACTTTGCCCAAGGTGCTGAATGCTTCGCCACTACCGTAACGGCTGACATGGAACAGTTAGCGATCAAGGCGACACAAGCCGTGCAAGCTGATTATGCAGGTGTTGATTTAATCCGCCAGCAGAATGGCAGTTATACCGTGTTAGAGGTGAATAGCGTGCCTGCCTGGAAGGGGCTTTATCAAGCAACGGGGATTAATGTGGCGGCTCATCTAGCCCAAGCATTAGCTAATCGAATTGTTGATAACATTAAGAATAAACAACACTCATGCTAACTGTCGAACAAATAGAATACTGTGTTATTTGGGCCTGTGAGAATGAAGTCTCAGCACCAAAACCAGGTAATGTGAACTGCTTTAGTGGTGGACACAATATGCAGATTGAGGATTTTATCAACAGCGCCCATGCTATTGCTCCCGTATTAGCTCGCTCTGATTTATCGGTTGGTGAAATGATTTTGCAAGCCATTCAGGCAACAAGGACTGTGGTTGATTGCAATACTAACCTTGGAATTGTGTTGTTATTTGCGCCTTTATGCAAGGCGGTTCAGGAAATTGATAACATTGAACAACTTCCCACTGAACTAGAGAAAGTACTTAATAATTTAAGCATTCAAGATGCCATTGATTGCTACCAAGGCATTCGCTTAGCTGATGCTGGCGGCTTAGGAAAAAGTGAGCAACAAGACATAAATGAAGAGCCAATCATCACACTAAAAGAGGCTATGTTTTTAGCTAAAGATTACGATTCTATCGCCGCCCAATACATTAATAACTACCAAGATATTTGGCAAATTGGACTGCCAAATTTGACAAGTGCGATAAATTGTGGGGAAAGTGTTGTATGGGCGGGTGCTTTCGCGTATCTTAAACTATTATCTCGCATTCCTGACACGCTAATATGTCGTAAGCAAGGAAAAGAATGCGCCCTCGACGTACAAGAAAAAGCCGGATCGCTTGTTAATTTCTCATTAAAAAACAACAGGCTATCAAACTTTGAGTCACACGTTATATCTTGGGATAATGAATTAAAACAGGAAGCGATTAACCCTGGTACAACAGCAGATCTTACCGCAACAACGTTATTGATCTCTGCTTTTGGCCAAATGCTTTCTTAAAACAGAATTTTAGGATTATGGTGTGAATCACACCTGATTCTGAGCAGGGAATACGTTCCTTTAATGCGTATAGCTTTTCCTTAAACCGAAAAGCTGAATAAATGGGCCTTTTTATAAAATTTTGGAACAGGAAGAAATAACATGCCAGTTATCGATCGCGTACTTGTTGGTGAATCTTTAGTAATTGAAGATGGTGACCTAGACAACGTTGCACACATTGACTTACTTATGGGCCCTCGTGGCTCTGCAGCAGAAGATGCATTTTGCCGCACTATGACAGACCAAAAAGCAGGCGTTAACGGTTTATTAGCCGTTGTTGCACCTAACTTAATGGTTAAACCAGCGACAGTAATGTTTAACAAAGTTACTATCAAAAACATGAAGCAAGCCGTTCAAATGTTCGGCCCAGCACAACGTGGCGTTGCCATCGCTGTTGCTGAATGTGTTGAAGATGGCACAATCCCAGCTGCTGAAGCTGATGATTGCTTCATCTGTGTTGGTGTTTTCATCTCACCAACTGCTGATGATGATCAAAAGATCCAAGACTGGAACTACCGCGCTACTAAAGAATCAATCCAACGTGCTGTAGCTCGTGAGCCTAAAGCGGCTGACGTTGTTGCACAATACAAAGCAAGCTCGCATCCTTTTGCAGCTAGCTAAGATTGAGTAAATCTTGATAAATTCGTCGCCTTCTTTATTGAAGGCGACGTTTTATTTTTGCACCATCTGAACACTATCTAACTTGCCACTGTGCAATGCACTGGCAACTAGTACTCTCGTCACATTTCCCTGCTTTAAACGCATCAAATCCTGTATATTTCTCACACCACCAGCAACAATAATATCAACACCTTCACGCTGCGCTCTTAACTGTTTTAATAAGCTTACATCCGGACCAGACTGAGCGCCGACAGCATCTAAATTCATCATGATAATCGTATCCGGCCAATATTCTGCTTGTTCTAATATCTCATCGTTTCCTAGAAATACACCATGCTGAAAATCTAACGATAAAATACCATCTTGTGCTACTTGTAATAATCCCAGATCACATAAACTTTCACTGGCTATCACTACCGTTAATCCTGATATCTTATTTAAAACGTTCCATTGCTGTTGCGTTTGAATTCCAACATCTAATAGGAAGTTTATTTGAGGAAAGGCACTGGTAATCTGCTGATACAGTTCAATATTTAATCTTTGATCAGTAATTGCATCGAGATCGGCAATATAAAAAGTCTTAAATGAATAAAAAGCCAAAAGATCGTCGATCACTTTTAGCGGCTCAATACTATCCGTAAGGACTGACTGTAAAGGCGGGTAAGATTCTCGTTCTCCTCCTCGCGCCTGGACAACAATGCCGCCCATTAAATCAATGACTGGTATAATTTCCACCTACACTCCCTAAAACTAATTCAATGAAATTATTTGTTTACGAACACATCACAAGTGGCGCATTAATCACACAATCAATGCCTAATAGCCTTGCTCAAGAAGGCAATGATATGCTTTTGGCTATCTTACAAGATTGTCACGCCATAGAAACGATTGAGCTAACCATTCTACGTGATTCACGATTATCAGCCATCTCAATCATCGAGCAAAATACTCGTCATCATTGTCATCATATTTCTAACACCGAAGAATATACACATTTATGGCAACAATGCCTGATTGATGCGGATGCCGTATTTATTATTGCGCCTGAAACTGATGGTGTTTTATATCGACTACATCAACAAGCTTTCGCCCTAAATAAACGTGTATTAGGCTGCCATCTCGATGCTATCGCCCTAACAAGTAATAAAATTGAGTGCGATAAACGACTTGAAAAAAATGACATTAACACAGCCCCAAACTGTCTAGCATCACAATGGTCCTCCGAGCCATTTGACTCTTCAAATGGCTATATTATAAAGCCCCTTGATGGTGCAGGCTGTATTAACACCCTCCTTTTTGAATCACGATCACAGCTTGAACAGCAGTTATCTCAATATAATAAGAACACGCTTCAATCAATGATGGTACAAAGCTATATTAACGGCGCTCCATTAAGCCTATCTCTATTGATGGGCTATACCGCAGTCATCGTCTTATCAATCAATCGCCAAATAATAAGCCACTCAGCTCATGTATTAACATTCGAAGCTTGCCTTATTAATGACCTTAGTTCACACTCTTTTTCTTTGTCCGAAGCACAACAGTTAGCTCAAAAAATTCAACAAGCTATACCTGGATTATGGGGCTTTGTTGGTGTTGATCTGATCGTAAATACCCAAGGTGCCGTTGTCATTGATATAAACCCTAGGTTAACAACGTCTTATATTGCTTTGTCGCAATCATTAGCTTTAAATCCTATCGAGCTACTATTAACCATGAATGAACAAGGAATAAGTGCATTGCCCTCGATTAAACAACGTCTACAAGTAGAAGTATCGCTATGAGTTCATATATTACAGGCTGGGATATTGGTGGCGCTCACCTTAAAGTTGCTCGCTGTGACTTGCAAGGTAATCTTGTTGCAGTATTGCAGCTCCCTTGTCCATTATGGAAAGGCATTGAACATTTACAGCTAGCCATCCAATCCGTACATCAACAACTTAATAATCAAGATGATTTAGCCGCGATAACAATGACCGGCGAACTAGTTGATATATTTCCAAATAGAGAAGCAGGTGTTAGTCAAATTCTTGATTGCATTAGCAGCTTCATTGATGATGATAATATATCCGTGTATGCAGGCAACCTTGCTTGGCTAGATATTAATGATGCTAAACAACAATGGCAAGATATAGCATCAAGAAACTGGCAAGCAAGTGCTAACTTCACTGCATCAAAGATTGATACAGGACTTTTTGTTGATATCGGTAGCACCACCTGCGATATTATTGCCATAAACCAAGGAACAGTTCAAGCTTCAGGCTATAGCGACTTTAAGCGACAAGCCAGTCGAGAATTACTGTACACCGGTGCTATTAGAACACCACTTATCGCGCTTACTAATCACGCACCTTTTAATGGCATTGATATTGGTTTAGCGGCTGAAGTTTTTGCTACAACAGGGGATTGTTGGTCTCTACTAGGTTATTTAGACCCAGAAAGTATTCAAGATATGAGTTCTGATGGCAAGCCATGGTTAGCCGCAAACTGTATTAATCGTATCGCCAGATTATTAGGTACGGATGCCAATCAAGCCGCAGAGTCACATTGGTTACAGCTCGCACAATGGTTCGCAGAACAGCAAATTCAACACGTTACCAATGCAATTCTACAGGTAGTTTCATCACACCCCAATCTAGCCGCAAATACCCCTATAATAGGCGCCGGCATCGGTCGATTTATAGCTAAAGCCTGTGCCCAGCGTCTTAATCGCCCATACCAAGACTTTCATGATCTGATTGACTCATCCAATACGGATATCTCCGATCATGCACCTGCTGTTGCAGTTGCCCTTTTAGCTCAGCAACAGTTACCGTAAAATAGGCGGATGAATTTACCTCCTCTTTACGCTGAATTACCTTACCATCAAGATAGTAGTGTCTATTTTGAGGCTATTCGTGATAAAAACTGGCCGGTATTTCTTGATAGTACAAACTCAGATCAAGCCAATTCTCGTTTTGACATTATCACTGCCAACCCTTTTATTACCCTTGTTAGTAGTGATAATAATACGACCATCCATTATACAAATGGCAAGCAACAGAGTTCTAGTGATGATCCCTTCCAATTACTACAATCCATACTCCAAGAATATCATCAGAAAATAGATGTCGACTTACCCTTTTGTGGCGGCGCATTAGGCTATTTTTCATATGATCTTGGTCGCCGAATTGAAACCCTACCAACATTAGCCAAAAATGCCGAAGCTATCCCAGATATGTTGGTTGGCATCTATGATTGGGCAATTATTGTTGATCATCAACTGCAACATTGCTATTTAGCCAGCTTTGGACTTAATCCAAAAACACAGAATGAATGGAATGCACTTGTTGCCCAACTATCTACTCCTACTGACTTTACAGCTGCCAGCTTCAAGGTTTCAGGGCAATTAAAGTGTAATCTCGATAAAGAGAAATACACAGAAGCATTCAACAAAATTCAGCACTATATTAATGACGGTGACTGCTACCAAGTTAACCTTGCTAAGCGTTTTGAGATTGAAGCCAATGGCGATCCATGGACAGCATATAAATTATTACGCCAACAAAACGCAGCCCCCTTTTCTGCCTTTTTTGATACACCTTTCGTAACATTATTGAGCTCATCACCTGAACGTTTATTACAAGTTCAAGGTAATCATGTTGAAACAAAGCCGATTAAAGGCACCCGCCGTCGCGATCTTGATAATGAAGAAAATGACCGTGCATTAGCAGAGGAATTGCTCAATAGCAGTAAAGATCGTGCTGAAAACTTAATGATTGTTGATTTATTGCGTAATGATCTTGGTAAAGTCTGTGAACCAGGGTCAATCAAAGTACCTAATCCTTTCTCTTTAGAATCCTTTGCAACAGTCCATCACCTTGTAAGCACAATCACTGGCACATTATCTAATGAACATGACTCACTTTCACTACTTCGCGCCTGCTTTCCTGGCGGCTCAATTACCGGTGCGCCCAAGCTACGCTCAATGGAAATCATCGAAGAACTCGAACCTAATCGACGCGGTGCATATTGCGGCAGCATGGCCTATGTCGGCTTTAATGGTGATATGGATAGTAACATTCTTATTCGCACGCTGATCTACAGTGATAACCGCCTTCGTTTCTGGGCTGGTGGTGGTATTGTTGCCGACTCAAATGTAGATGATGAGTTTCAAGAAGTTCATGATAAAGCCGCTGCGATGCTAAACCTTATCGAGCAATTACGCTAAGCATGATTGTAGTCAAACTCGGCGGCAGCCTCTATGGAACAGATGAATTATTACAGTGGCTAGATGTACTTAGTGAACAGGCTAAACATCAAGCTATCATCATAGTGCCTGGCGGTGGCCCTTTTGCAGAGCAAGTTAGACAAGCCCAACGAATTCACAGCTTTGATGATAGTCATGCCCACCAAATGGCAATTTTAGCAATGGCACAGTTCGGTCTACTTATTTCAGCACTTTGTAGTGACTGTCAAAAAACATCCAATCCGACAGCAGATAAAATAGGACTGACTGTTTGGCTACCTGATGCACAACTATTATCAGAAAAAGAACTTCCTCATAGTTGGGATATAACATCCGATAGTTTAGCCTTGTGGCTTGCTGATAAATTAGATGCTACACAGCTGATTTTAGTAAAGCAGTCTGATGAAACGAGCACATCAATTAATGAGCTTACGAAATTGGGCACGCTTGATATAGGCTTTGCATCAGTTTTTAAAAACACAGCCATTAACAGTCAAATAATTCACGCTAAACACGCCACTTTATTTGTAGATAAAATCGCCGAAAATACTCGTTGGCTGTCATTATAATGAGTCAATTAACATCGTTATTAAATGACTTGTTGAAAGAGTTTTCTCAACAATCATCATTAATGCCTAATGACTTACCAAAAATACAAGATATGCCTAATGAGCGAGAATCGCTTGCTAATGTCATCAACTTGCTGCTAAAAGAAGGTAACGTGCACCACTCCGATAGTTGGGCTGCACATATGACGCCAAAAACATCACCTATTAGCATTCTAGGTCAGCTCATTGCAGCAAGTCATAATGGCAACCTTCTTTCTCCTAAACTCTATCCACTGATGGCCGAAATAGAACAACAGACACTACAGTATTTATGTCAGCTATTTGGTCATCAATATGGTCATTTTGTAGCTGGTAGTAGCTATGCCAATTTAGAAGCACTTTGGCAGGCAAAACAGTCTCGACTTACTGATTCACCTATTGTTTATGCCGCTCGCTCCGCGCACTATTCTATTATTAAGGCTTGTCAGATCCTTGATTTAGACTTGCGTTATATTGCCAGCGAGCACTCTGAACAGTTATCAATTGAAGCGCTTGAGCACGCCTGTAAACAACATCCACCTTTAGCTATTATTGCCACGGTGGGTACTACCACTATGGGAGCAATTGATCCTGTCAGCGAGTGTATCTCGATAGCAAAACGTTATGATGCTTGGTGTCATATTGATGCTGCTTGGGGTGGTGCACTGGTCTTATTACCAGAACATAAATCTCTATTCCAATCGATCTCTAAGGCTCACTCTGTGTGTTTTGATCCACATAAGTCATGGCAACAACCCAAGCCTGCCAGCATACTGCTGTATCAACAGCCTCTTAGCCCAATATTGTCTGAAGACAGCAGTTATCTCGAGCAATCCCCAATGAATAGCTTACCGGGTTCGAGAGGTGGTGAATTATTTTTACCGTTATGGCTTACCCTGACGCATTCGGGGTCTGATAGCTTACGACAGCAAACTCAACAGCGTTTGCAGCAAGCGGATTTACTGGTAAAACGATTAGAAAAAGAATCTAACTGGGTGGTTTACCCATCCAATACGGGCATTGTCTGTTTCCGCCCCAATAAAGAGATTGATTTAAGCCCATTGATAGAACAAGGTGTTGTCTCTCAAGCTATTATCAATAACGAGCACGTTTATCGCATCGTATTTGCTAGCACTCACACTCAGGCTGATGCGTTAATTACAGTGTTGAAGCCGTATTTTTAATCTGCTTCTGTACGCTATCAAAACGACGTAACCATGATGGTAAGGTGTTTAATGGTGCAGACCATTGACTGCTTGCCGCCAATGCCGCTTGCTTATTATTATATGAACCATAAATCAACGCATACCAAACCCGGCCACTACGTAAGCTCTCAAATAGTGCAACATCACCCGTTAATGCGTATTGCTCAATAAACTCATGTACTTCCTGCTTATCCCATGAGCCCATCAACTGAAAGGTATAGTGTGTAGCCTGCTGCTGTAATACCCACTGATGCTTATAGATGCCCGGCTCAGATACATTAGGTACAAGTTCTACGAGATCAATAGTAGCCTCATCCCCATGTGG
>DAOUSV010000089.1 GCA_030627065.1 Piscirickettsiaceae bacterium
TAAAACCGTGTTCAAATATGAACTATTAGGCTACGACATTGCTGGTAGTTTATTTGAGTTACGCATGGAAGATGTACTGCCTTTGACTGATTTCTCTCGAGGAAAAGCAGAAATAGTAACTGCTGAGTTCATTACCTTTGATGGCTTAAAAGTAATTACTAAAACATCATTTGATGATGGTATGTATTACACAACATTTAGTGCAGAAACTGGCGAATCAATGCTGAAAACTGTACCTACAGACATCCAACAGTTAAATGTATTAAAAACAGCAGAGCAAGTCCAGCAAGAAATCGCTATGATTAATACGGACTTACATGACTGGGTTTATCGTTTTGGTGGCTTTATAGCAACCAATATGATGCGTGCCGAGGCTGACATTGTAACTATTACTGGGCAAGCTATTCCAATGCCTGCTGATGTAACAGGCTTTGGTTCATAAGCTAATTGCAAGTATAGGCATACTAATTGCTTAACACCTTATAAGAATAACAATATGTCAGAAATCTGGCAGTTGTATTATGAGGTGCTTCGATGAATAGAATAAATTTTAGTGTCTATCTACTCCTGTTAGTAGGATGTGTGATTAGCATGCCCACGCGATCTGAGTCATTACAGTCATTGGCTGATATTGAGCAGGTGGCGTATGTTTATGCCTTGTCTCAAGCTGCAGCGCAGTATGACAATCCTCAAATCAGTATGAATGGTTTGGATACGCGATTACGCTTGCAACAATGTAGTGGCGAACTGAGTGCATTCTCAAAAGTAATTCGTTCAGGACTGGGTAGTCAAACAATTGGAGTTAAATGTTATACGCCTGTTGCTTGGACGGTATATGTTCCTGTCAAAGTAAAAGTCTTTAAACCTGTTGTCGTGGCCACTAAGCGATTGCTCGCCAAGCAAATAGTCTCACAGTCAGATATCAGAATAGAACAAAAAGATATTGGTACACTTCATCGAGGCCATACTAGTGATATGTCACTGTTTATCGGTCAACAACTAAAATACTCCATTGCCACAGGCACAGTGATTGATCCCCAAAGTCTGCTAGTTAAAAAACTAGTACACCGAGGAGAGCATATTATGCTGATTGCTAAAGCCGGCTCAATGGAAGTGAGAATGTCTGGTACAGCCTTAGCTGATGCCAAGCGAGGACAGCGAGTACGAGTTAGAAATCTATCTTCAAAACGGATTGTTGAAGGTGTAGTCGATGCGCCAGGAATTGTTAGAGTAACAATGTAATGTTAAATATGGGAAAAGTGCGATTTTTTATTAAAGTTTTTATACTGCAGGCCGATGTAATGTCCATAGCATATAAAGGAGACAGTTAAATGTCTGACATGAACATTAAATCATTAGTACAAGCAGCGTTAACATCATCACGTAATGTAGACGTCCGTGATAAAAATACTACTGAGAAATCACAGAATGTTCAGTCAATAGAAACTCAGTCTGATACGATTAGTTTGACGGATGCTGCTTCACAATTACCTTCATTACAACAAACCATTTCTGATTCATCAGGAGTAGATAGCGAGCGAGTAGAATCATTAAAATCTGCAATTGCAGATGGTTCATACAGCGTTGATGTAACTGAATTAGCTCATAACATGATTAGTTTTGAGCAGGGTTTATAGGTAATAAAAATGGCGATGACTTCATTTCAACAGTTAAGCAGTGTATTACAAGAAGAATATAATATTGCATCAAGATTGTTAGATATTTTGAACTCTGAACGTGATGCGTTGGTGAAATCTGAAACAGACATCATGGATAAAATGAGTGCTGATAAGCAACCGTTAATTATGAAGCTGGAACAGCTAGGTCGTCAACGAGAACTTATTGTTCAATCAGGTGGCTTTTCATCGGGCAAAGAAGGTTTAGCTGCTTTTGTTGCCAATCAAAATGAAGCGAATGCGACTCAGCTAAATAACTTATTAAAACAGTTACGAGTTGTTGCCCAAGCGTGCCGTGAAAATAATCAAATTAATGGTGGTATTGTCAATGTGAACCGTCAATATTTACATAAAGCAATCAGCCTTCTCCGCGGACGAGATACTGAAGTTACATCATATGGCCCCGGTGGCGCATATTCAAGCCAAGTAGTACGCCAGCCATTATTAGGACGTGTTTAACGACACCATTTAGCGAGCGTTTCAACCCATTTTTCTTGATCATTAAGACATGGAATTAGAGTAAGAGATTCACCTCCGGCTTCTTGAAATACAGCTTGTCCTCGAATAGAAATTTCCTCCAACGTTTCTAGACAGTCTGTAACAAATGCTGGGCAAATAACTAAAACCTTTTTAGCGCCTGAAGTGGCTAATTCACGTAATCTATCTTCTGTATTTGGCCCCAACCATTTTGCTCGACCAAGCCGAGATTGAAAGGCAATCGAGTATTTATCAGATGACAAACCTACTTTCTCAATAAAACAGTCTGTGGTACGAAAAACGTGGTGTTGATAACAGCTTGTATGACATTCATTTTTTTTCTGGCAACAATTATCCTGTTTTAAACAATGCATGCCTGATTTATCAAGCTGAGTAATATGAGATTCGGGCAAGCCATGATAACTAAAAATAAGATGATCATATTCTTGCTTTAAATAGGGCTGAGCACTACTGACTAGGGCTGCAATATAGTCTTCTTGTTCGTAAAATGGCGGGATAATCGTTAACTTAAGGTTGAGTTTATGCTTATGAATGACTTTCTTAGCTTGCTCAATAGATGTTGTAACCGTGCTTTCAGCATAGTGTGGATACAAAGGTATAAATAGAAGTTCAGTAAGCTCTGAGTGGGCTTTAGTGAGTGCTAAAATCTGACTTTCAATACTAGGCTTGCCATAACGCATTGATAGAGAAACGGGAATATCAAGTTGGACTTGCAAAGCTGTTTGCAGTTGTTTAGATAGCACGATCAAAGGAGAACCCTGCTCGGTCCAAACGCTTTGATACGCTTCAGCAGAAGCTTTGGGTCGCTTGGGTAATACCAATAAACTTACAATTAATCGACGAAGTATCCAAGGAAGCTGAATAACATAAGGATCCATCAAAAACTCATTGAGATAGTGTCGAACAGCGGGAACTGTTGGCAGTTCTGGTGAGCCTAGATTAACTAATAATACTGCGCGATTTGTCATTGGGTCTTTGGGAATAATGTCATGGCCTAGAAGTTTAACATTATCAAGGTCTGAAGGACTATTTGTGATTGATATTTAAAACTAAATTTATTGTGACAAGGGTGATGTGTCATCCCAATATAATCTTTGAAAAACTATATTAATAGTCATGAATTTCAGCTAAACTTAAAATAATATTTAACCTAAATGTGACAGAAAAAATCAGTGAATAACATTATCAAATTTTTTGTAGGTAATAGTTTATTACTTACTGCTTATTATATTACCGCTCAGTTCACCTTGTCTTTAGGTTTGCCGCCATCTGGAGCAACACCTCTCTGGATCCCAACGGGAATTTCTCTTGCCGCCATTCTTATTTGGGGATACCGACTACTGCCAGCCATATTTATTGGCGACTTTATTATTGGTGCTGAACTTGTTGGTTTAAATGATACGACCTCGATCATTGTTTGTACCCTGATTGGTATTCAGGCTGTGGCTCATGCGTGGTTAGCAACATGGTTATTGTATCGGTTAAAGTTATGGCCACTACCACTAATTAAAGAAAGTAATATTATTAAATTCTTTTTAATTACCGCAGGGGTATCGTTATTTTTAACGACATTAGTGTTTTGCTTTGCTGAAGTGGCATTAGGTGTTTTATCTTTTGATGAGCTATTTAGGACATTATTTACATGGTGGGCTGGTGGTGCTATCGGCGTAGTAGTATTTACCCCATTAGTTTTAATTTTATTTGCCAAGCCAAGGCAGGAGTGGCGCCGTCGACGTTACTCTGTCGCATTGCCATTGATATTAATATTTATTCCATTAATTATAATGCTATTTTCAGCTCGGGAATATGACGAGAAAATACGAGTTGATAAATTTAACGAGAATAGTGTCGTTATACAGTCACTTATTGAAAGTGAATTATCAAAAAACAAACTTTTGTTGAAAGCTATGCGAGCTCATCTTAGAAGCTTGGACAATGTATCTGAAAAACAATTTACCAGTTATGTGAATGATTTATCGGGTTATCAGGGGAGTATCAGCGGAGTAGCATGGATTGATTACATACCGCACCAGGAGCGTTACAGCTATGAGCAAAAGTTCGGGCAGGATATTATTGAAATTGATGTAAAAGGTGATTCATTAGTTGCAAAAGAACGTTCTAATTATTTAGTAATTAAATATTCACAGGTATCGAATAATTACTTAAAAAAACTAGATAGTCGTAGTGATATGAATATGTTTGATTTATGTTTTACTCCAGAACGAACTGCTATTTGTAACAAGATAATGCTAACAAAACAGGCAATGATTTTGCCTCCAATTCTAGAAAGTTTTGAGAGTAGTAAACGCTTTGTTTTTCTATTGCCAGTCACATTAGAGGATGATGATGTGGTGGGGGTGGTTGCTCATATGTATGATTATCAATCACTATTTAATGTGATATTAAAATCTGCATCGAAGCAATGGCTAAACGTAACGATAAGTGATATTACTAAAATTGATGAACCACACACTATATTCGCGTCTGAAGATGGCCACCGAGTTATTAATTATAGTAATAATCCCTCATTATTAAAAACTCAAACTATTGAAATAGGTGGCCGAATTTGGCAGGTGAGATATCAACCTTCCTATAAGTTTATAGAAAAATATTCGACCTGGTCGTTGTTCGGAATTATGAGTGCTGCCTTAATTATATTAAGTTTAATTAGTATTTTCTTATTAGCGATGACGGGACGTATCCGGAGAGTCAATATAGAGGTTGATGAAAAAACTATTCAGATTAGACAGCATGGTGAATTATTATCAGAAAGTGAAGAAAAATACCGTAATTTAGTTGAGAACGTCAATGGAGAGTATTTTATATATCAGCATGATGAGGACGGTATATTTACTTATGTAAGTCCATCAGTTTCATTTGTTCTTGGTTATAGTTCCGATGAGTTTTTAACGCATTATGCTACTTATATGCCGGATACAAAATTAAATAGAGCTGTAGAACGTCATACTAGGAAAACGCTAGAAAGTATAAAGTCACAAACTTATGAGTTAGAGATATTTCATAAAACGGGAGAATTAAAAACGCTCAAAGTAATGGAAACGGCAACACATAATAATAACGGAGAAGTAGTAGGTGTTCATGGTGTTGCTCGAGATATTACGGAAGCAAAGAAAGGTCAGTTAGAATTAGAAAAACTATCATTAGCTGTGCGACATAGTCCTAATGCAATCCTTATTACAGACTGTGAGGGTGTGATTCAGTATGTTAATCCTCAATTTTCTATTATTACAGGGTATGACGCTTCAGAAGTGATAGGTAAAAAGCCAAATATTATTAGTTCAGGATTAATGCCGGATAGCATATTTAAAAATTTATGGGAGACCTTACTTTCAGGACGTGAATGGCGAGGGGAGATGCATAATCGCAAGAAAAATGGTGACTTATATTGGGCTAGGGAGCATATTTGCCCTCTATTTGATGACGATAATAATGTCAGCCATTTTATTGCCACACAAGAAGATGTGACTGATGCAAAGAAATTAAGTGAGGAAACATCGTACCAAGCGAGTCATGATTTATTAACAGGCTTGATTAATCGTCGTGAATTTGAGCTTCGGCTTGATCGTGTTATTAAGTCGGTGAAGGATGAATATTCTGAGCATGCCTTATGTTTTATGGATTTGGATCGATTTAAGGTTGTTAATGATACTTGTGGTCATGTGGCTGGCGATGAATTATTACGACAAGTAGGAGATTTATTATTAGCAAATGTTCGTCAGCGAGATACATTGGCACGTTTAGGTGGCGATGAGTTTACATTATTGATGGAACATTGTGGTATTGAGCAGGCTTATGATGCCTGCCAGAAGATTATCAACGTGTTAGCTGACTTTCGGTTTCATTGGGAAGAGCATATTTTTATCATTGGAATAAGTATCGGTTTAGCACAAATAAATAGGCATACTCAAGATGGCTATGAAGTATTAGGTCATGTAGATGGTGCTTGTTATGCGGCTAAAGATGCAGGGCGAAACCGTGTTGAAGTGCATACTGAAGATAGTGAGCGCTTAAAACAACGAAAAGGAGAAATTCAATGGAATAATGAAATCAATGATGCCTTAGATACTAATCGTTTTGAACTGTATTGTCAGCCAATCATACCATTACAAGACCCCAATATTGGTATAAGTTATGAAGTGTTATTGAGACTAAGAATGCTTGATGACACGATTA
>DAOUSV010000092.1 GCA_030627065.1 Piscirickettsiaceae bacterium
AATCTTGAATGTGGAAAACTGCATATCAGTGCATTAAAATTTATTGATGGTTATTTATAATACTCTCAAGTAGCCCATCTTTGATTAATTGCTTAAGCCTTTTCTCATCATTTACAGATAACCACACACCACGGACCTCTTTTAATCCAGCAGTTGCCCTACGTAAGCGCAGAGCAGCTTGCCTTTCTTTGCTTGATAGAGCCACTATTCTGCACCTATAACAAATAAAACTTCTGCATCTTTTATAATTATTTCTTTATCATCATTGCCGTATTCACTATCGCATCCTCCAACTAATATAATACTACCATCCTGATAATTTCCATCCATAAGATGATTAATATCACCTTTAAAATCCTCAACTTCAAAATCATCATAACTAATTGTCATACAGCAAATACCGCTTAATTTCTCTGAATCAATATCATCAATGCAGTTAAATGAGCACCCAAGAGAGTCACCAACATTAACAACTTTATGATGATGGCGTATACCAAAATGAGATAGTCCTTTTTCTTCAGCTTTTTCTAGTATTTTAAGTATCAATTCGTTCATTTTCTTACCCCGTTTTAGTTTAGAGAATTTCTAAACCATGACTCTATTATACATTGTTACGCGTAACTGTAAAGCTGTTTTTATAAATAAAGGCAATTATTTCTTGTATATTTTCTACATGTGATTCACTAATAACTTTGAATCCTATCATTTCGCCACCGCTTCTTTCCTCTAATATCTCGTTCAGTTCATCAATTGTCTTTGCGTCCTGTTGCTCTCTTAACATTGAGTGCATTTCACCTAACTCTATTTTTCCATCAAAAAATATTGTTATTTCTCTTGCTCCGATTACTACATGCCCAAATGATATTGAATTTTCATACTCAGAAATAGTGCTAATATCAGATCCAGATACGTCAAAAAATTCTTCTAATTGATTTACTAGTAACTCTTTATTTATATTTGTCATTTTCTTACCCTTGTTATTGTTTAGAGAATTTCTAAACCTTGATACCTATTATACGGGGGTTACGCGTAACTGTAAAGCTCTTTTTATGTTTTAATCAATTGAGTGCTATAATAATATTATGAACAAATTAAAACGCAAATCAAGAACGATTAAATACAATGCTGCATGGGGTCTAATAGCCTCATCAATGCTAATAGTGTTCGCAGAGAATGAGACTTTAATTCAGGAATACATACCTGCCTGGGCTTATTTGATTGTAATTATGATAAACTCAGGGGTAGGGGTCTATCTAAGAACGATTACTACTGAACCTGTTGAGCCGATGAGGAAAAAACATGATTGAGTTAATAATGGGTTTGAGTGGTTTGGTATAGATGATTGAAGTAGCGACTATTGTATTTTTTGGGTTGTGTGCCTGGGTGATGTATCGGGTTGATAAGTGCTATCGCGAAATGAGTAATGACTGATAAAGCACTGTCGGCAGTAAAAGCGTACTTTAACTATCAGCGGTGTAAAGTGGGTAACGGCTATGCGAGCGAAAGCATGACCGCAAAGCTGGGAAACAACAGCACGGGTGGTGGTAATTTTGGTTCCAGTGTTCCAAAGGGCGTAAGAATGACTGATGCTGGTTTTCTTGAGTTTATTAATCGTATTAGCCTGGCTCTTGATGCGCTGAAAGTATCGAACGAAAGGGCATACAATTATTTGTGTTTGCGCTACGATCATGGACTTAAGCACAAAGAAATACCAGGACTTATGCAGTGCTCTCCAGCGACATGTGATCGTTTACATTCGTTAGCTATTGTGATTATAAAGAACAATATATAAAATTGTGAAATAAATATTGAATGACGTGCTTTTATGCCATATACTGCAATTTAATATAGTTTCCAAAGCTGTATCTTTAACTAGATATGGCTTTTTTTGTGTCAAAGAGTTATGGATTTATTATTCAAAATTGTAGCAATTTTAGCGGTCACGGTCGGTCTAGTGATTTTTGTCACTCCGATGTTAATTTATGAAAAAGCGGGAGTTGCATACAATGACGCACAAACTAAAGATATTGCTGCTCTCGTTCGCGATAATCAGCGGAGTTAGTTGTGCTAAACATATACAAGTTGATTGCCCAGGCATTAAAGCGCCAGCTAAGCTCGAAAAGAATATTAGCATCAGTATTACTGAGAAAGAAATCAAAGTGAATGATGGCGGTGAAAAGCTTTTACGTGAGTACGTTGGTGCTAGAGCTGCAATCATTGCAATGTGTGGCGAGTAATAATGCTAGTGTTGTTATTGCAGGGCTGTACGTGTGAGCCAGCGGCAGCCCCAGTGTTTGATGATAGTTATATCGGTGATGGCGAGATGAACGGATTAATAATTAGTGTTGAGTGCGAATTATGAGTAAGAATAAATTTGTTACAGCAGGATTAGCTCAGTTAGTAAAAATATTAGTTGGCGGTAAGCTGTTTAAAGAAATATATGGGCTAGTCAAGGTTCATCTTGATGATAATATTAGCGGGATAGCTAAGAAAGAGTCGGTTACACGTGAGATCAATGATGTTAGACATCAGCTATTTAGTATTGTGCATAGCATGAGCGGGTGGGCGGTTAGTGTAGCCATTGATGTTGCTTATGCGTATATCGCATCAAGACAAGATGATAAATGAAACTGAGTTCAGGGAAATAATTCGAGATGAGCTTGATCTTAGAAGTAGGATAGACGTTGATGAGCATGACGAGCATCACGCATTCATACAATCATTCATCGACAGAGAAAACAGAAAGCAAGCCATTTATCAAACGGTTGTGACACAAGTGGCTGGTTGGGGCATTGTAGTTATTCTGGCGTGGATAGGGAAAACAGTTGCTAATAAGTTCGGTGTTTATTATTAATTTACTCGCTGTGATAGCGACATGATCAACAGTAATGGAATGGGTTGAAAATTAATTATGAGACTTTCTGAGCAACAAAAACTATTTGCTAGTGAGTTTGTCAAAAATGGTGGCAATGGTACTGACGCAGCAAGAGTAGCTAAGTACAAGAATCCAGAGGTTGCTGCGTCAAGATTGTTAAGAAATGATAAGGTCATTGCATATATTGATAAGCTTAATGAAGAAGTTAAAACAGGCAGAATAGCAACAGCTCAGGAGCGGCAGGAGTTCTGGACTAGTATATTCCGTGGTGATAGCGTTGATACTGACGCTGAGGGTAATGTTTTACCTGCTCGTATGACAGATAGAATAAAAGCAAGTGAGCTACTAGGCAAAAGTCAGGCTGATTTTATTGATCGTAAAGAAATTACAGGCGATATTGCTATTACCCAGGTAGAGAGAGTCATCGTTGACTAAACTACAAATACCTACAGCTAGAGTATTTCAACCAATGCTACAGCCAAGTCGATATAAAGGTGCGTTTGGCGGCAGAGGAAGTGGTAAATCGCATTTTTTTGCAGGGCTGTTGGTTGAAGATCACATGCGGTTTCCTGGGTTACGCTCTGTCTGTATTCGTGAGGTGCAGAAAACATTAAGAGATTCGGCTAAAAAACTGATTGATGACAAAATTGCTGAATATAAATTAGATAGGCAAGGCTTTAGGTCGTTTAAAGATGTTGTTCAAACCCCAGGTGATGGTGTTATTACATTTATGGGTATGCAGGATCACACCGCAGAATCCATAAAATCACTGGAAGGTTTTGGTCGTGCATGGGTTGAAGAGGCTCAGACACTATCAGCAAGATCATTGCAGTTATTAAGGCCCACAATTCGTGCGCCTGAGTCTGAATTGTGGTTTAGCTGGAACCCAAGGCGTAAAACAGACCCGGTTGATGCTCTACTAAGAGCAGAAGAGCCACCTACAAATTCAATAATAGTTCGGGCAAACTGGGATAACAACCCTTGGTTTCCTGGTGAGTTAGATCAAGAGCGTAGGGATGATATGCGCTCAGACCCAGATCAATATGAGCATACATGGAACGGCGATTACATCACTATTCAAAAAGGTGCGTATTTTGCTAAAAACATTACTACAGCAAAAGAAGAGCAGCGTATTGGTCGTGTAGGGTCAGACCCGCTTATGCAGTTCAGGGCATTTTTTGATATTGGTGGTACTGGAGCCAAGGCTGATGCGTGTTCAATATGGATTATGCAATTTATAGGTAAAGAGATTCGGGCGGTTAATTATTACGAAGCAGTCGGGCAAGAACTGTCTGAACATGTTGGCTGGCTAAGAGCAAATGGTTATGGCGATGCACAAATATATCTTCCTCACGATGGCGTTAGGCATGACAGTGTTTATAACATCACATTTGAGACAGCATTAAGATCAGCAGGGTTTAGTGTTGAGGTTATATCTAACCAAGGCGCTGGAGCTGCAAAGCAAAGAATCGAAGCGGTAAGGCGTATTTTTCCATTAGTTTGGTTTGATAAAGATAAATGCTCTGGTGGACTGGAAGCATTGGGTTGGTATCACGAGAAAAAAGACGAAGTACGTGGAATAGGACTAGGGCCAGATCATGATTGGTCGAGTCATTGTGCTGATGCATTTGGGTTAATGGCAATTGTCGCAGAGCAAAAAACAAGAGAGCAAAAACGGAAACACAAGCCCCGCGATAGTTCGGACTGGAGAGTATAAGTATGTTTGTCAACGCTGAGAGAGCTGTGGACGAGAGTGCAGAAAAAGAAGTAGACGAACAGGAGATTACACTCGAAGAGTTTACAGGATTTTTTCATGAGATTTTGAATCAGCCTTCATGGAGAGCCAAGGCTGATAAAGAAATGGATTACAAGGACGGTAATCAGCTCGACTCTGTAATACTGCAAAAAATGGCAGAAGTAGGCATGCCCCCGGCTGTAGAGCCGTTAATTGGTATGACTATCGAATCAATTTTAGGTGCGCAAGCTAAGAAGCGTACTGATTGGCGTGTTATTCCTGATGGGGACAAAGAAGGTCAGGATGTAGCGGAAGCTTTGAATTACAAGTTAAATCACGCTGAAAGACACTCTAAAGCTGATCGTTCATGTTCGGCAGCGTATGAAAGTCAGGTATCGGTTGGTGTTGGCTGGGTTGAAGTTGCGCGTGAGTCAGACCCGTTTAAATATCCCTATCGCTGTACCGCAGTGCATCGTAATGAAATATGGTGGGATTGGTTAGGTTCGCAATCAAAAGATAATATGCTGGGTGACGCTAGATACCTGATTCGTACTAAATGGGTTGATAAAGATGTTGCTAAGCTAATGTTTCCTGAACATGCTGATGTACTGGGCTTATCAATTAATGGCTGGAATGGGTTTGATGCGTACTCAGTGGATGGCGGTCATTCAACAGGATTATCAATAGCAGCAGACCAGGAGCGTGGCTGGAGTATTGAAGAGCAGGAATGGCGGGATATTGAACATAGACGTATTCGGTTATTCGAGGTCTGGTATAGACGCTGGCTAAATGCTCTTGTGCTAAAAATGCCAGATGGTCGTGTGGTTGAGCTTGACCAAGACAACGAAATGCACATGTTCGCCATTGCTAATGGCATTCAGCCGGAATATGCGGTTATCAGTAAAGTGCGTAGAGCGTGGTTTGCTGGGCCACATAAACTAAGTGATGAAGAATCGCCGTATGAACACAGCGATTTTCCTTATGTGCCTTTTTGGGGTCACAAGGAAGATAGAACAGGCGTTCCATTCGGTCGTATTCGCGGCATGATGTATATGCAAGATAATATTAATGCCAGTATCAGTAAGATACGCTGGGGATTGTCTGCGGTAGTGACTACACGTACCGATGGTGCGGTTGATATGGATGATGAGCACTTTAGGCAGGAGATAGCACGACCTGATGCGGATATTATCCTGAGTGCTGAGCATATGCGGCAACCGGGCGCAACATTTAGTGTTGATCGTAACTTTGAGCTAAATGAACAGCAGTACAAAATGCTGAATGATGCCAGGAATTCTATACAAAAACTGGGTGGTGTTAGTAATGAGTACCAGGGAATACCGAACAGTTCTAAATCAGGGGTACAGTTCAATGCAGAAGTGGAGCAGTCGCAACAATCACTCGCTGATATTGATGATAATTTTAATGAATCACGCTCGCAAGTAGGCGAGCTATTACTATCAATGATCGCTCAAGACCTGAAGGATGTGCAGGAAGATGTATTTATTGACGGCGGTGCGCTTAAGGATGATAAGAGGGTTTCATTAGACAGCCCAGTGATTGAAGATGGTATTGAGTATTTAACCAACGATGTATCGCGAACACTGTTAAAAGTGACGCTGGATGAAGTGCCTAGT
>DAOUSV010000016.1 GCA_030627065.1 Piscirickettsiaceae bacterium
CTGCTTTTTCTTTCTTTTCTAAGTCTTGACGATATTGGCGGTTATCATGTCGAATGCGAGCATTATCCGATTTTTGTTGTTCTTGTTGTTGGTTCATCGTTTCAGTCTTAGCAAAACGGAAATAATGCACTAAGGGAATTTTACTTGGGCAAACATGACTACAACAGCCACATTCAATACAATCAAAAAGATGATATTCAGCTGTTTTTTCGAGATCTTTAGCGCGAGAATGCCAATAAAGTTGCTGAGGCAACAAGCCTGCAGGACAAACCGTGGCACATTCACCACAACGAATACAAGGCAATGCAGGTGTTTTAGGAGCTGCATTATCAACGCCCACTAAAATACAGTTTGCTGTTTTAGTGATAGGTAGATTGTCGCCTGATAAGTTGTAGCCCATCATTGGACCGCCTAAAATAAACGGCTCATCGGCTTGGCGCTCTGTTTTAGCAAAGGATAATAACTCATGCATCTGAGTACCAAATAAGGTCTCGAAATTACCTGCATGCTTAACATCTATTCCAGTCACCGTGACAATACGTGAAATTAATGGTTCGCCATGGTTAATGGCGCGACCAATGGCGTAACTCGTCCCAATATTGTGGCAAACAATGCCCAGTTCAATGGGAAGACCATTACTCGGTACTTGTTTGCCTGTAATTACTTGAATTAATTGCTTTTCACTGCCTGCTGGATAGCGTGTAGGAATACTAACAATTTTAGTATTTTCGAAACTTGGACGAGCAGCGAGTGCGCGTTTCATTTCTGTGATGGCTTCGTATTTATTATCTTCAATTGCAATCACACAGTTTGCAACACGCAATGCATATTGCATGATTTCAATGCCGTCGAGAATACCCTCGGCACGTTCACGCATCAACATATCATCACAAGTGATATACGGTTCACACTCAACACCATTGATAATCAATGTTTCAACCGTATGGTGAATACCTGGGTTGAGTTTGATAAAGCTTGGAAAGCCTGCGCCACCCAGACCAACAATGCCAGACTCACGTAGAAGTTGCCGAATATCGTGGCTTGAGTGTGCGGTGTAATCAGATAATGGTTCGCGTGTTATCCACTGGTCTTTACCGTCAGTTTCAATGGTAATACATAATGCAGACAAGCCAGAGGGATGCGGGATAGGCTGATCATCAATGGCTGTAATCGTACCTGAACTGGGTGCGTGTAAATAGACTGAAACATGACCATCTGCACGGGCTATTTTCTGACCTTTTAAGACATAGTCGCCGACATTAATAATAGGGATTGAGGCATCACCAATATGTTGCTGTAATGGCAAGATCAGTGTTTTGCTTAAAGGTGATTGTTGAATAGCCGTCTGTGTAGAGCGTCTTTTTTGACCATCGAGTATTAATCCGCCAGGAAAGGAGCTAAGAATATCAGTCATGACTTATCTCCTATTTCTAAATCAATATGAGCCGGATCAGGCCAGCGCCAAGTGTTAGGGTTCACCTTCGTTTCAACCATATCAATACAATCTACAGGACACGGCGGCACACATAATTCACAGCCAGTACATTCGTCGGCAATCACTGTGTGCATTTGTTTAGCCGCGCCTAAAATGGCATCAACAGGGCAGGCTTGAATACATAATGTGCAACCAATACAGCGATCTTCAACAATAACTGCAAGTGTCTTTGGCTTTTCTATGCCGCATTCATCATCCAAGTCTAAGACTTCAACTTCTAATAAATCAGCCAATGCTTGAATGGTTGCTTCTCCGCCGGGAGGACAGCGATTAATCTCTGCCTCACCATTTGCCATGGCTTCAGCATAGGGACGACAACCAGCAAAACTACATTGTCCACATTGTGTTTGAGGTAGAAGTTTATCGATTTGATCGACAATGGGATCGCCTTCGACTTTGAAATGGATTGCAGCAAAGCCAAGTAACAAGCCTAAGACTAGAGCCAATAATGAGATGGCAATAATAGCAGTGAACATGACTTAAACCTTAACCAGACTAGCAAAGCCCATAAAGGCCATCGACATTAAACCCGCCGTAATTAAGCCGATAGCAGCACCTTGAAATGGGGCTGGCACATCAGAAACGGCGATACGTTCACGCATGGAAGCAAAGATAACAAGTACCATTGAAAAACCAATGGCAGCACCAAAGCCATACAATGCGGACTCTAAAAACCCATGATGTTCTTGTACATTTAACAGGGCGACACCTAATACGGCACAGTTAGTAGTAATTAAAGGTAAAAATATACCAAGAACTTGATAAAGAACGGGGCTAGTTTTATGAACAACAAGCTCAGTAAATTGAACAACAACAGCAATAACAAAGATAAAGCTTATTGTGCGTAAAAATTCAATTTCTAAAGGGATTAGCAAATATTCATTGATAAGGTAACTGCTGATTGAAGATAGTGTTAAGACGAATGTTGTGGCTAAGCCCATACCCATAGCCGTTTCCAGCTTGCGGGATACGCCCATGAATGGACATAATCCTAGAAACTTAACTAGGACAATATTATTGACCAAGATGGTACTAATTAAGATGAGGGCATAATCTGCCATGTAATAACCTACTGTATTTATCGGGAACTACGCGATGTCATGTTTTAATCAGCTGACAAGGTGAGTTAATAGCCCGATAGTATAGCTTATTTAGACTTGATTTCGTAGTCTTATATTACAAATTCAGCCAATTACCTGAAGTCTTATATTATATTGTTATATAGATATTTTAAGCACTTATTTCAAGCGGCGCTGTTGCACTGCTACAGCAAGTTCACGCAGTAGAGTTTCACTATTATCCCAAGCCATACAGGCATCAGTAATACTTTGTCCATAAACAAGATCTTTACCGTCGTCTGTATTTTGGCGCCCCGCAACTAAGTTACTTTCAAGCATAATGCCGATAATACGTTTTTCACCATTAGCAATTTGGCCAGCGACATCTCGGCAGACAACTTCTTGTTGAATGTGACTTTTTCCACTATTAGCGTGACTGCAATCAACCATTAAGCGAGTAGATTGCCCAGTACGACCAATCACTGATGTGGCTTCTTGGATGCTTTGGGCATTGTAATTAGGAGTACGCCCTCCACGTAAAATAACATGACAGTCTGGATTGCCAGATGTTGAAAAGATTGCTGAATGGCCAGCTTTAGTCATTGACATAAAGTGGTGAGGATTTGATGCTGAAGCACATGCATCAATAGCAATTTGTAAGCCGCCATCAGTCGCATTTTTAAAGCCAACAGGGCAAGATAGGCCAGAAGCAAGCTCTCTATGTGCTTGGCTTTCTGTCGTGCGAGCACCAATAGCGCCCCATGAAATTAAATCGGCAATGTATTGAGGGCTAATTAAATCAAGGTATTCACTACCAGCAGGTACGCCCATTTCAGCGAGATCAAGTAATAAATGACGTGCTAAATGTAAACCATCGTTAATACGAAAACTACCGTCTAGAAAGGGATCGTTGATAAGTCCTTTCCAACCAACAACCGAACGAGGTTTTTCAAAATAGACTCGCATAATGATATGCAAATCATCTTTCAACTCATCAATCAGTGGTTTTAAACGGGATGCATAATCACGTGCGGCATCAGGATCGTGGATTGAGCAGGGCCCAATAATAACGACTAAGCGATCATCGGTACCTTTTAAAATGTTTTGAGTGTGATGACGTGCATTAAATATTGTTTCAGATGCTTGTTCGGTAATTGGAAGTTTTTGGTGTAATTGAGCAGGAGGAAGCACTTCTTGCATTCCCGTTATACGTAAATCATCAGTATTGTAATGCATCAATCTTGTGTCTCAAATAGGTGAAATAGAACTGAGCCGTTTTATGGCCCAGTTCAGATATTTATAATAAAATTTTATGATAGGGTTTGAGTAAATAAATCAGCATTTAACCAAAGGTGAACCCAAATACTAGCAGCGTAACCTAGAGCAATAGCCCAAATCCATTTTAAATGTGCAACAAAGGTATAAATGCCGCGAGCTTGACCCATCACGGCAACACCCGCTGCAGAACCAATAGACAGTAATGAGCCACCGACACCCGCTGTTAATGTTACTAATAACCATTGACCTAGATCCATGTCAGGCATCATAGATAATACGGCAAACATAACCGGGATATTATCGATGACTGCAGATAGAAGTCCTACTAAAATATTTGCATTTGTAGCACCTAAATCGCCATACATCAATTCAGAACCGACAGTAAGATAACCAATCGTACCTAACCCACCGACACACAAAATAATACCGTAGAAGAACATCAGAGTATCCCACTCCGCACGTTCTAATTGTTGGAAAATATTAAAAGGTTGTTTGTGTGTTTCTATGCCTTCAACCGTTAATGTCGTTTGACCATCATTCGCAAGCATATCAAGGGCTCTTTTATCACGAATTTTTAATACATAGCCATACAGTTTCAAAATACCAAGACCAGTCATCATGCCGATAACAGGAGGTAAATGTAGGAAGTTATGAGCACAAACGGCCATCACAATAGTCATTAAGAATAAGCCGACAACAACTAAAGCGCCTTGTTTCATTGTTGCTGTTTCATTAAGCGCTTTAGGCCGACCACTTGAGACTGCAAAAGACATAAGAACAGCAGGAATAATCCAGTTAACCACTGATGGAAAAAATAGTACGAAGAACTGTTGGAAATCAACAATACCTTTTTGCCATACCATTAAAGTAGTAATGTCACCAAACGGACTAAATGCACCGCCGGCATTAGCGGCAACGACAATATTGATACAGGCTATAGCAACAAATTTATGATTATCACCGCCCACCGCCATTACAACCGTTGCCATCAATAATGCTGTGGTTAAATTATCGGCAATAGGCGAAATAAGGAATGCTAAAATACCTGTTAACCAGAAGATAGTACGAAGCGTAAAGCCTTGATTAACTAACCAGCTACGTAATGCATCAAACACACCGCGCTCGCCCATAGTATTAATAAAAGTCATTGCAGCTAATAAGAATAAAAGTAATTCAGCATATTCAAGCAAGTTATGGCGAATCATTATTTCAGCCGTATGATGAAATGCTGTATCTTCTTGTCCAGCATATATAGCAGCAATTAACGCCCAAATAATACCTGCAGCCACCATCACTGGTTTTGATTTTCGCATATGAATTTCTTCTTCAGCGATAACTAAAACATAAGCTAATACAAAAATAACGAGAGAAGCATAACCAACCCAATGACTGGTTAAATCTAACATTTTCACTTCACCTGAAGCAAATGATATTTGTGGGAAAGCAAACAATAACAAACTGAAAAGTAGTGTTGTGATAACGGAACGTTTAGATTCTAGTTGTTTCAACATGGAAGTCCCTTAATTATTCTTTCATAATCATTAATCATACCTTGCTAAACTACGATATGAAATAGATTTATTTGATTATCGTGCGATAAAACCCTTTTGAAGCATCTTCAACCAAGTCAAAGACATGTTCAAAACCATTTGGTCCACCATAATAGGGATCGGGAACATTCTGTTCATCAGCCTCTATTGCATAGTCAAGAAACAAGGCTATTTTGTGATGATGTTCGTTTGAGCTTGCACTCAGTAATAACTGATAATTATCACTATCCATTGCCAGAATGTGATCAAAATCATCGAAATCAGATGGGGAAACTTTGCGAGCACGGATCATTGATAAATCAACACCACGGCTACGAGCTACTTGCTGTGAACGACTATCAGAAGGCTCTCCAACATGATAAGCATGCGTACCTGCCGAATCAACGATAAACCGATCTGTGGCATTCATATCCATGATCACTTTATTAAAGACAGCTTCAGCTGTAGGCGAGCGACATATATTGCCCATGCAAACGAAAAGTACTTTTATCTGTTCCATAGGGCCCTTAAGTGTTTAAGTAGCATCTAGATTTAGATGCTTTTATTTGATTGAATAATAACATGAGTGTTTGACACATTTGATGTGTTATCAGCAAGTAATTGGTTGGTCATGTTTTTAGGTTGTCTTAAGTGGTTCCCCCCGTAGATGAATGGAGAACACCTTTTTAGTTTCAATATCTCTGACAAAAGTGCCAAGCTGAGCCAAAGTAGATACCTTATATTATAGTTAATTGGGATGAAATGGTATGCTGAACTTAACTCTAATTTTACTAAGTAGTGGGGAAACACATTATGTCCCAACAAGTAAACGATAAACAAGCAGTCGCTATTTATGCTGCCAGTTATGTTCAAGATGGAATGATGATTGGCTTAGGAACCGGCTCGACAGCTAACTATTTCATTGAAGAATTGGCACGTAAACAACAAGATGAAGGTTTAAATATTACAACGGTTTCTAGTTCGGTTGTGAGCGCGATTAAGGCGCAAGAATTAGGGCTGAATATTATTGCAATTGAACATTTATCATCACTTGATCTTTATGTTGATGGCGCGGATGAAGTTAGTCCGGATCTAACTTTGTTAAAAGGTCGGGGCGCCGATCTTGTTCGGGAAAAGTTACTTGCAAATGTCAGTCACGAAATGATTGTTATGATTGATAGCAGTAAATTAGTTAAGAAGATAGGTGAGAAATTTCCTGTTCCTATTGAAGTGATGCCTTTTGCTTGGCAACTCGTGCAACAAAGCTTAGAAAAGGCGGGCGGAAAAGGAGGCTTGCGTCTTAATGCGAGTGGTGATGGACTAGCTATTACATCACATGGCTGTTTAGTATTAGATATGACCTTTGCTGATAATGTTGATGCACAGACAATCAATATATTATTAAATTCCCTTCCAGGTGTAGTTGAGCATGGAATCTTTTTTCAATTGGCATCACGAGTACTAATGGCTAAAAATGGACTGGTAATAGAGCAATAATTTGGGTATATATGTTAAAGACATTTTAATGTGTAGTTAACTTTCAGCAAGTAATTGATCAATCATATTTTCAGATTGGTTTAAATAGCTACCACCGAATAAGTTCAAATGATTAAGGATGTGATAAAGATTATAAAGTGTTTTTCTTGTTTTATAACCTTTATCCAATGGGTATTGAGCTTGGTAGGCATTATAAAAACCACTATTGAAGCCTCCGAATAATTCTGTCATGGCAATATCCGTTTCACGATCACCGTAGTAACAGGCAGGGTCAAATATCACGGGGTTTCCTTGTGAGTCGGAGGCAGCATTGCCACTCCATAAATCACCGTGTAATAAGCTTGATTTAGGTGAGTAGCCATCAAAAAACACATGAAGATTTTCTAGTAATTTCTGTCCTTTATCTTGTAGTTGCCCCGAAAAACCATTTTGTTTGGCAAATTTAAGCTGCGACCCTAAACGGTGCTGTTGCCAGAATGTCAGCCAATCATGTTCGCAAGTATTATGTTGAGGAGTGCTGCCAATCGTATTATCACCGTTCCAACCAAAATAATCTTGTTGATGAGAGTGTAGCTGAGCCAATTGTTTGCCAAATAACTGACTTGTATTGCCATGTAAGTGACTAAGTTCAATATATTCCAATACTAAATAGCTATAACCATCTGCTTGTCCATAACAGATAACTTCTGGAATACGAATGCAGTTCAAAGCTCTCATTTCTTCTAATCCTTTGGCTTCGGCTTCAAACATGGCGGTAAGCTGAGGTTGATTGAGCTTTATAAAATAAGCATGGTCAGTTGTTTGTAGATGATAGCTGGCATTAATACTACCGCCAGAAATAGCTGTTAAATTGGGGAGGCTTAGTTTATGATTCGACTGCTGTTCAATCTCGTGAATAATAGTATTAATCTTAGGCATTAGTTATTTTCTGAGTAGAATGCGATTAAGATGGATTGTAAATGAAAATGATAATTTAAGGGTAAGGTTTGTTTTGCTATTGATAGTAAACAATCCAAAATAATTATGAAAAAAATATTCTATTTAGAGCAAGATTATGGAGAGGCAATAAAACAGCTGAAAGCTAATTTGTTGACCAGTGTTTTTGGCAATCTTTTTTTAGCTGTGGTCACGGTTTGGTTACTCTGGGATGAGTTATCGCTCACTAGTCTATTGTTTTGGTCAGCCAGTCATATTATTTTGGCGGTATTAAGGGTTAAGGCTGTTGATAGGCTCGTCCCTGTTGAAAAATCGTTATTATCGTGGCAGAAAAGGAAAATAATTTATACATTGTTGGTAACAATGACCGGATTGTTATGGGGCGGCATCTCTATTTTAGCCGCTTTATATGGTTCTGCTATTGATCAGCTAGTGATTATATTGATTGTGACGGGGTTGACGGCAGGATCTCTAGCCACGTTGATTCCCGTTTTTTCGGGTTTTGCAGGGTACTTTTTAGGTGTCATCACTCTGTTAATTATTAGTTTTCTTATCTCACCATCAAATATCGTATCAACGGTGACTCCCATAATTATTTTGTATGGTGTTGTAGTGTACTTAGGAGGCCGACGACTGAATGCAAATATTATAAATACGATTGCTTTGTCAAACAAATTGCAAGACATGAATAGTATTCTACAGATAGAAAAAGAACGGGCAGAACAAGCAAACAAAGCAAAATCAATATTTGTATCAAGCATGAGTCATGAGCTACGAACGCCACTTAATGCTATTTTAGGATTTGCACAATTATTAAAGCTAGAAACCTTAGAACCTGAGCCTGAGAAATTTGTAGAAGAAATCAACTTAGCTGGCGATCATTTGTTGAAATTAATTAATGATGTATTAGATTTATCTAAAGTCGAGGCGCGAGATACGGCGTTAAAAATAGACTCCATTTCTATTAAAAAAGTAGTGGAACAATGCGTAAATATGGTAGCGCCTCTGGCTAATAAACGTGGAATAGACATTACGATATTAGAGTCGCGGGAGAGCTGGATGGTCAATGTCGACTTGAAAGTCGTGAATCAAGTGTTGCTCAACTTATTATCAAATGCGATTAAATACAATAAAAAATCAGGTAAGGTTGATATTAATTATCAGCTTATTGATGAAAAATGGCTTAGAGTATCAATAACTGACACGGGCTTAGGGATTTCTGAGGAAAATCAGGATAAAGTATTCGAGGCATTTCAACGCTTGGGCAAAGAGAATGGCTCGATAGAAGGAACAGGGATAGGCCTGTATTTAGCTAAGCAACAGGTCGAGTTAGTAGGTGGGAACCTTGGTTTTAAGAGTATTGAAGGTGAAGGTTCAACATTTTGGTGTCAATTACCTTTAACTAACTCAGTATAAAATAATAAATATAAGATTTTGTATATTAGCTACATGAGGCTGCGTTAACCGCATACTCAGCGACTCAGGGTTTTATCAACAGCCCTAATTAAACGCTCTGCATCAACTGGCTTTTGGATCCATCCTGTTGCACCAGAGTTTTTTGCTTTATTTTTCTTATAATTACCATCTTCTGTGGTCATAACTAAAATAGGAGTGAATTTATAATGTTCTAATTTTCGTAATGCTGCGGTGAGGCTCATACCGCCCATATTTGGCATGTTAAGATCGGTAATAACTAAATCAACAGTATTTTCACGCGCCCATGCTATTGCTTCCGTACCATCTTCAGCGAGAGTCACTTGATGACCTTGTGCTTCGAGAATACTCTGTACCATCATCCGTATTACTTTTGCATCATCAACAGCTAAAATATGAGCCATCATTATTTCCTTAACTTTATGTGTTTATTTAGATTCGGATAGTTTATCTAATAGTTGGTCTAAAGCCAATATGCGATCTGCTGCTTCAATCATGTTTCCAATAAAACGCAATTTATCTTGTCCATCCAATTTATACGCTGCAGGGTGAGATTGAATCAGTTTAATAATGGTCATTGGTTCAATATTAGGCTCTTTATCAAAGATAATTCGCCCACCTTGATCATAGACATCAATTTTCTTAATACCCAATGCTTTTGCTTTAAAGCGTAGTTCATTAATCGCCATTAATGTTTGGATTTGTTCGGGTAATAAACCAAAGCGATCAATCATCTCAACTTGTAGCTCACGTAATTCTTCATAATTACTGCAGGCAGAGATACGTTTATAAAGAACTAAACGCGAGTGAACATCAGGTAGATAATCCGTTGGTATCAAAGCTGGAACATGTAAGTCAATTTCGATAAAGTGACGTTCATTGATATCAATGCTAGGTTCTTTACCTGATTTTAATGCACGAACTGCACGTTCAAGTAAATCGTTATAAAGTCCAAAGCCAATCTCTTGCATTTGACCACTTTGCTCATCACCAAGCAGCTCACCTGCACCACGTATTTCCATATCATGCGATGCTAATGTGAAGCCTGCACCTAAATCTTCGATTGATTCAATAGCTTCAAGGCGTTTAACTGCATCTTTTGTCATCGCCTTTTGTGGGGGTACGATTAAATAAGCGTAAGCACGGTGATGGGAGCGTCCAACTCGGCCACGTATTTGATACAGTTGAGCAAGCCCCAGCTTATCAGCACGATCAATAAAGATAGTATTAGCTGATGGAATATCAATACCTGTTTCAATAATGGTAGTACAAACAAGGACATTAAAACGTTGGTGATAGAAGTCGAGCATCACATGTTCGAGTTCACGTTCACGCATTTGACCATGAGCAATGCCAACTTTCGCTTCAGGGACAATTTGTTCTAATTCACGGGCCACACGGTCAATATCATCCACTTTATTATGTAAGAAGTAGACTTGGCCACCACGTTTTATTTCTCGTAAGATACCTTCACGTATTGTTTCTGAATTCCACTGTTGTACAAAGGTTTTAATGGCTAAGCGTCGTGCTGGTGGTGTGGCAATAATCGATAAGTCACGAATGCCTGAAATAGACATGTTCAAAGTGCGAGGAATTGGCGTAGCTGTCAATGTCAGTACATCAATATTAGAGCGATATTTCTTAATTTGTTCTTTTTGTGTGACGCCAAAACGATGTTCTTCATCAAGAATAAACAGGCCAAGTCGTTTAGGGTTAATATCTTGTTGAATGATTTTATGCGTGCCGATAATAATATCTGCCGTGCCATCTGTCATTGCATCTTTTACTGCATCCAATTGCTTCTTCGAGCGAAAGCGTGACATGACTTCAATATGTATAGGCCAATCAGCAAAGCGATCTTTGAAGTTTTCATAATGTTGCTGAGCCAGTAATGTGGTGGGTACTAATACCATTACTTGCTTGCCGGCTTGCGTTGCTAAAAATGCAGCACGCATCGCTACTTCGGTTTTACCAAAGCCGACATCACCACAAATAAGACGATCCATTGGCTTATCAGAAGTCATATCTTTAATAACATCATCAATAGCATCTTGTTGATCAGGTGTGGTTTCAAATGGGAATGCCGATGTGAAACTGGCATATTGTTCATCAGGATCAGCAAGCGGTACTTTCTTATGTGCAGCTCGTTGAGCATAAATATCGAGTAATTCAGCTGCTACATCGCGTACTTTTTCTGCTGCTTTACGGCGTGCTTTTTCCCATTGCCCAGAACCTAAACGATGTAGTGGTGCAAGATCAGGTGATGCACCAGAATAACGGCTAATTAAGTCTAATGCTGCGACCGGAACATATAATTTGTCGCCTTTCGCATATTCGAGGGTGACATATTCGGTGGTAATATCACCGACATCTAAGGTTTGTAAACCGAGGTAACGACCGACACCATGATCTTCATGGACAACGGCATCACCAATGGTAAGTTCAGCAAGGTTACGAATAATCGCATCAGAGTCACGTTTTTTACGACTGCGACGACGACGTTGCATTACTTGCTGACCAAATAATTGTGGCTCAGCAATAACGGAAATATTATTTTGAGTTAATAACAGACCATGTTCAAGTGGTGCGACGGTAATGCCTAAGGCATCTTCACCGGCTAAAAACTCAGTCCAGTTTTGATACACATGAGGATAAATGCTGTTCTCATGTAAGAGTTCTAATAAGGTTTCACGCCGGCCTGCTGTTTCAGCTGCGAATAAAATACGACCATTAAAGTTATTGATAAATGCTAATAAGGCATCACAGCTTTGGTCTTGACGAGCATTGAGCGTTAATTGGGGTGGAATGGTGCTGTTGTAATTGGTAATGCCGGCACGTTGTTCTAATTCAAATGATTGCAGGTGAAGCCGCTGAAAGGGCTTGAAGCTGGCAAATAACTCTTCAACTGCAAAGAACATATGTTGCGGTTCAAGCAGAGGCCGTTCTTTATCAACATGATGTTGCTGGTGGCGTTGGCAGATCTCTTGCCAAAAATCACTGGCGGCCTGATGTGAATCATTACTATTAATAAGTAATGTATTCGCAGGCAGGTAATCAATAAGACTATTTGTTGTTTCTAAAAATAGCGGTAGATAATATTCAATACCACCGGGCATATTACCATCGGTTACTTCACGATAAATTAAGCTACGCTGGGGATCGCCATCAAAATGTTCGCGGAACTGTTTGCGAAAGCGTTGAATACTGTCTTCTGTTGTTGGAAACTCGCGAGCAGGTAGAAGCTGAATAGTTTTAAGTGATTCAATTGAACGCTGAGTTTCAGGATCAAAGGTACGTAAAGTATCTATCTCATCATCAAACAAATCGATGCGGTAGGGGAGTTTACTACCCATTGGATAAAGATCGATGATCGCGCCACGTACAGCAAACTCACCATACTCCATTACCTGAGAGACTGTACGGTAACCGGCTTTTTCTAACTTTATTCGCCATTCTTCAATATTAAATGTATCACCGACACTTAACATTAAGGTATTGCCACCCAAGAATTCATGCGGTGCAATGCGATGCATGATGGTGGCCATGGGTACGAATAAAATACCCTGTTTGAAGTTTGGCAGTTGGTGAAGTGTTTCTAAGCGTTCAGATACTATGTCTTGATGCGGTGAGAATGTGTCATAGGGCAATGTTTCCCAATCAGGAAAATGCAAAATGGGGAGCTGTTGTTCACCTAGATAAAAACGCGCTTCTAATTCCAATCGGTGAGCAGATGCAGTGTCATCTGTTAAGACTAACAGAGGACCGTCATGCTGCTGTGCCGCTTTGGCTAATAATAAGCCTTGGGCACTGCCATATAACTGGCCAGCACGAAGTTGTTCTATATTATTAGTTGGAAGTTGTGGTTGTAATGGGCTGAATGAAGCCATGGCACTCTAAATGTTTTTCTAAAAGAGTGTTATTTTCCCATAAAAACAGACTATAAATGTAGTTAATTAATATGTGATAATGTACGGCGAAGTAATTCTCTTAAGATAATGGTGAAAAAATGGCTAAACGTACAGAAAATGTTGTGTTACTAAAAGTGATTGGTATTTTCGAATTAGTGGTCGCATTTATCATGTTTTATTATTTTAGTGAACAAACGCCAGCGTTAGTTGGTGGAATTGCATTACTGGGCTTTTCTGCCAATAGTTTTTATCAAGCACATAAATCTTATAAACGTCAGTATTCACCGAAAAAAGAAGATTAAGCGTTATTAATGGAAGAGGATATTCCATTACCTGATGACGAATTTGATTCATCGGGCTTTTTAAAAACGCTGACTAGCCGTCCTGGTGTCTATCGTATGATCGATGCGGATGAGACTGTGATTTATGTTGGTAAGGCAAAAAACTTAAAAAAACGTGTTTCAAGTTATTTCCGAAAAACAGGGTTAACATCAAAAAACCGCGTGATGGTGGCGCAAATTTCCAATATCGAAATCACCGTTACTCATACTGAAAATGAAGCACTTATCCTTGAAAATAATCTTATTAAGGAGTTTATGCCACGTTATAACATCTTGTTACGTGATGATAAAACCTATCCGTATTTATTGATCTCAGGCGATAAATATCCACGCTTAAGTTTACATCGTGGGGCAAAACGAAAGCGGGGTCAGTATTTTGGACCTTATCCCAGTGCCGGTGCTGTTCGGGAAAGTTTGAGTCTTTTACAAAAATTATTTCCTGTTCGACAATGTGATGATACCTATTATCAAAATCGCTCCCGTCCATGTTTGCAATATCAAATAAAACGTTGCACTGCACCTTGTGTGGGATTGATTTCGCCAGAAGACTATCAAAAAGACATTCAACATACGGTGTTATTTCTGCAAGGTAAAAATCAGCAAGTAATGGCTGAGTTATCACAACAAATGGAAGCGGCTTCTGCGGAGTTGAATTTTGAACAAGCGGGCATTATTAGAGATAAGATTATCAGTCTTCGCCGCGTGCAAGAGAGACAATATGTCAGCTCTGATCAAGGTGATCTTGATGTGCTGGCGGCGGCGGTACGAGATGGTATGGCAGTGGTTGAGGTGTGCTTTATTCGTGGTGGTCGTAGCTTGGGGAATAAGAGTTACTTTCCTAAAGGATCGGCAGGGAGTAGTGCGGAAGAGTTATTGTCAGCCTTTATACCGCAATATTATTTAGGTAAAGATATACCCGCTGAGATACTGCTTAGTCATGAGCCTGCTGATATGTTATTGCTGGAAGAGGTGTTGAAGTCAGAATCAAAACACCGCGTTCAATTACGCCAACCACAACGAGGAACCAGCGTACGTTGGATGAAAATGGCATTAACTAATGCCGATATTAGCCTTAATCAACGTCTAGCGAGCCGTGCTAATTTATTGCAACGCTTTGAAACCTTGCAAGAGGCACTTAATCTTGATGAAATTCCAAAACGTTTAGAGTGTTTTGATATTAGTCATACCAGTGGTGAAAAGACGGTGGCATCGTGTGTTGTCTTTGGATTAGAAGGTGCAATCAAGGCGGATTATCGTAAGTTCAATATTGATGGCATTACACCAGGTGATGATTATGCAGCGATGAATCAAGCTTTAACGCGACGATTTACACGCCTGAAGAATGGCGAAGGCAAGCGTCCTGACTTATTGTTAATTGATGGTGGTAAAGGGCAAATAACAGAAGCTAAAGCGGTGATGGCTGAATTACAACTTGATATACCTATATTAGGTATCGCTAAAGGGCCTGCACGTAAGGCGGGTGAGGAAACATTATTCTTAGTAGGGCGACAAGGTGAGGTGGACTTGCCTGAGAATTCGCCAGCGTTGCATTTATTACAACAAGTGCGTGATGAAGCCCATCGCTTTGCCATAACTGGCCACAGACAACGTCGAGCCAAAGCGCGTAATACGTCGCCATTAGAAGGTATTCCAGGCATGGGACCGAAGCGTAGACAAAAATTATTACATCAATTTGGTGGCTTGCAAGAAATTAAACGTGCCGGAGTCGAAGACCTAATGCAGGTTGATGGTATTAGTGATGCGTTGGCTCAGAAAATATATGATGTCTTTCATGGCGAGAAATAAGCAGATTAAAATGCTACTATTGCCTCATTACATAACGAAGTGAGCAGAATGTTAAATTTACCCAATATATTAAGTTTGTTACGAATCGCATTAATACCTGTATTAATAGGTATTTTCTTTCTGCCTTATGAATCAGCACCGGTATGGGCAACTATTATCTTTGTGATTGCTGCTTTAACGGATTGGTTAGATGGTTATTTGGCGAGAAAATGGGATCAAACATCACCCTTTGGTGCATTTATTGATCCGGTTGCAGATAAGTTAATCGTTGCTGTGGCATTGGTGTTAGTACTTTATAAATCACCAGAACCTTATATATTGATTCCAGTGGTGATCATTATTGGACGTGAGATAACCGTATCAGCTCTACGTGAATGGATGGCTGAGCTCGGTCAGCGTAGTGCCGTTAAGGTATCTTATGTTGGAAAACTGAAAACCGCCTTTCAAATGGTTTCTATAGGCTGTCTTATTTATAATGCGCCATTATTCGGAATTCCCGTATTTGAGGTTGGCGTCGTC
>DAOUSV010000183.1 GCA_030627065.1 Piscirickettsiaceae bacterium
ATCTTCAAGCCATAGTTTTAACGTTTTCTTTTTCGATCCATCCGCTAACTTTTCGATACCTTTTTCAATTTCCCCGAATGTCAAAACACTGATGTAAAGCTTGCTTTCATCAATACTTGAAAGCCAAGTAATGACTTTGTCATTAGGAGCTGGTTTTACGAGTTCTGATATGACGCAGGTATCAAGCAAATACTTCATAGTTCAATCTCTCTTGGCAGCTCCGTGCTACGAGATAAGTCTAAATCAGTATCTACCAAAGGAGAGCTTCTAAAAAAACCAACAAGGTTGGTGTCAGGCGCTGTCATTTCTTTGTAGTCATCAAAAGAAATAACGACCACAGCATTTTGACCTCGTCTTGTTACAATTTGAGGTTTATTATGCATCGCTTTATCTACCAACTGGCTAAATTTACTTTTTGCATCTTGTAATTGCCACGTATTATTTTCCATTGCTCACTCCGTAAGGACTAGTCTGACTAGTATTGTAATCTCAATGGAATAACTTGTCCACACTGCACTTATGTGAAAGCCTCAACATTGCAGGTTGGTATATTTAAACTAAACCCTAAAATGTTTCCTTAAATTAGCCATCCCCCGTCATGCAGATTAATGTATTATTCCTCTTTCGCCACTGAATATAAGTTATTTATAATTCAATGGCTTATAATGCTGAAAAAGAGTATGAGGCGAAAGTGAAATATTATCTAAGTGATTGATTTAACTTGAATGATAGTCGGCCTTCTAAGCCGAGGGTAACAGGTTCGAATCCTGTCGGGCGTACCATTTCTTATTTAATTCTGTTACCTAGCTAATAAATCATTATTTTGAAGCAAGTAATTTGTTTGTTTATGTGAAATAATCATTTAACGATAAATTATCCAAGGATTGATAACGTAAATTTATGCTGCATTTGATTAACTCAACTATTTCACATTGGTTTTTATCGCGCTCGCGAAGTGTGAAACGAATTATCACATTATGTGTTGATTTTTTTGTGGTGCCTATTGCTTTGTGGATGGCATTTTCTCTTAGATATAGTGAGTTTTACCTACCATCACACGAGCAAACCTGGATGTTTATACTATCCCCAGTACTTGCGATTCCGATCTTTATTCGTTTTGGTTTATACCGAGCTGTTATTCGCTATATTGGATTGCATGCATTGGGAACAATATTTCAAGCAGTTGCTTTATATACTGTACTACTTGCCACGATGATATTGATTTCTGGATCATTATCTGGCGTTGTACCGCGTACTGTTTATGGAATTAATGCCTTAATTCTCTTGTTATTTGTTGGTGGCAGCCGATTATTTGCCCGTTGGATATTTGCTGATTATCAGCGGGCTCAATCCACTAAAAATACAGTTGAAAGGCGAGTGCCACCAGTTATTATCTATGGAGCAGGAGCTTCCGGTGTACAGTTAGCAGATGCTTTAAAAACAAGTAATCAGCAAAAGCCGGTTGCTTTTATTGATGATCATGCCGATTTATATAATCGACAAATTAATGGTCTCAACATTTACCCTTTTAAAGAATTAAGTTATTTAATTGAAAAATATCATGTGAGAGATGTATTGTTGGCAATACCTTCTGTTTCGCGACGCGATAGACAGAAGATTATTGCCTCACTAGAGCCGTATCCCATCCATGTTCGTACATTGCCAGATTTAAGTGATATTGCCGAGGGAAAGGTAAAAGTATCGGATATCCAAGATGTTGATATAACGGATTTATTAGGGCGAGAACAAGTTGATCCTATTCAACATTTGCTGCAGGAAAATATTACAGACAAAGTTGTTATGGTAACGGGCGCAGGTGGCTCGATTGGCTCTGAACTATGTCGAAAAATAATTCTATTAAACCCTAAAGAATTGATCCTGTTTGAATTAAATGAATTTGTTTTATATGAAATTGAAAAAGAATTACAGCAAATTAATGATTCACTTTCTATTATTTCGGTATTGGGCTCCGTACAAAATCAGCATCGAGTTGAGAGTATTTGTCAGCAATTTAATATTGAGACGATCTATCATGCCGCAGCGTACAAACATGTGCCATTAGTGGAAAAAAACAGTAGTGAAGGTATACGAAACAATATATTTGGCACATTAAGTTTGGCGAAAGCAGCGATAGAATCAAATGTAGAAACTGTGGTTCTTATTTCGACAGATAAAGCCGTTAATCCTACAAATATAATGGGTGCAAGCAAGCGTTTTGCAGAGTTAATACTCCAAGCATTGGCGGAAGATAAGCAGCAAAATCAACAAACACGATTTACCATGGTTAGATTTGGTAATGTGCTAGGTTCATCTGGCTCGGTTGTCCCGTTGTTTCATAAACAAATAGCAAGCGGTGGTCCAGTTACCGTGACCGATCCTGAGATTATTCGTTATTTTATGACTATTCCGGAAGCCGCTGAGTTAGTGATCCAGGCCGGTGCTATGGGGCAAGGTGGTGATGTCTTTGTGTTAGATATGGGTGAGCCTGTCAAAATAGTTGATTTAGCAAAACGAATGATTCATTTAAGTGGTTATACCGAAAAGAACGATGATAACCTTGATGGCGATATTGAAATTGTTTACACAGGCTTAAGATCAGGTGAAAAGCTGTATGAAGAATTATTAATCGGAAATAATGTCACAGAAACGGAACATAGTAAGATTATGCGGGCACAGGAAGCTATTATCCCGTGGAAGCAACTTAATGAAATATTGAAGGAGTTAGAACTAGAAAATAATGCAGATAATTGTCAGCAAGTAAGAGAGATTTTATTAATGCATGTTGATGGTTTTAAACCGCAATGTGGCGTTGAAGATTGGCTAAATTAAAAGCTGAAAATCACGTGTCTAAAGTGTAGAATCTTACACAGTTTACGAATTTAGGTTGAATATATGTGTGGAATAGTCGGCGGAATCGCTGAAAGAAATGTAATGCCTATCTTGTTAGAAGGTTTAAGGCGGTTGGAATACCGCGGCTATGATTCCTCTGGTATTGCATTACTGGATACAGGCAGTGTCATCCAGCGTGTGCGAGCTATCGGTAAAATACGACAGCTTGAAAGAAAAATTGAACAAGAAGACACAAACTTTGCTGGTAATATTGGTATTGCACATACGCGCTGGGCAACACACGGTGTTCCATCAGAAAATAATGCCCACCCACACATATGCAACAATAAAGTAGCC
>DAOUSV010000138.1 GCA_030627065.1 Piscirickettsiaceae bacterium
GCTGACAAATGCGGGTTGAATAATTCGACGTTTATGATGACGTTTTTTATGCCACGGATCGGGAAAGTAGAGTTGTAGACGGTCAAGTGCATTATCGGCAATACGGTCTTTTAATAACTCAACGGCATCGACGCCGGCAATACGTAAGTTAGTTAATTTCTTTTCTTCGATTAGTTTTAATAAATGTCCAACACCGGGACGATGTACTTCGACACCAATAAAGTTAGTATCAGGTTGGTTTTCAGCCATTGTTGCTAATGAACTGCCGTTACCGAAGCCTATTTCAAATACAATAGGCGCATCTCGACCAAATAATTGGACTAGGTCAAGGGTGTCTTCGCCCTCATCAATACCGAATTTAGGCCATAACTCTTCAAGTGCACGCTCTTGTCCTGGGGTTAAGCGACCTTCTCGACGCACGAAACTGCGTACAGTTCGTAATGGTTTATTATCAATCATTGCTTCTCGGAGCCTTAAAATAGTCGTAGAATTCAGTGATCATACCTTAAGCTAGTGCAGGAGGCTTTATATGTCATCATGTTGCGGTACACCAAACCCCATTGAACCACCAAACTGTTGTGACGGTAAATCAAGCAAAAAATCACGACCAGACATATTGTTATGGTCTACATTAATATTAGTTATCATCACGTATTTTCTAAGTTTCTTCATTGTTGATGACGTGATTGAATCAATGCCTCAACTTGCACAAATGTCTGAGTCTGTTCGTCAGCTAATGAATAGTATGTGGATAGGATTGGTATTAGGGATGTTCTTTGTTGGTCTATTAGGACGCGTTCCTCGTGAATTTGTTATATCGCTATTAGGTAGAGGTGATACGTTTGTAGGTATATTACGTGCCACTTTTGCCGGCGTTTTGCTTGATTTATGTAGCCACGGCATATTATTAGTAGCAATGCGTTTATATCAACGAGGCGCGAGTTTAGGTCAGGTGATGGCTTTTCTAATTGCTAGCCCCTGGAATTCATTATCGCTAACGGTAATTTTAATTGCCCTTATTGGTTGGCAATGGACTTTGTTATTTATCATTTGTTCAATGTTGATTGGTATTATTAGTGGCTTAGCCTTTAATTATTTAGTTAAGCAAGGTACGTTGCCAAATAATCCGAATACGGTGGAATTGAATGGCTTCCAAGCTTGGCCAGAAGCTATAAAAGGTTGGCAAAAAACACAGTTTAGTTTGAATTGGTGGTTAACAATGTTGTGGGATGGTATTAAAGATTCAAGAATGATTGTGCGCTGGCTATTATTAGGTGTATTGCTTGCTGCAGCAATTCGTACGTTTGTACCTATTGAGAGTTTCCAAGCATATTTTGGTGCGACATTAGCGGGTCTTGGGATGACATTGATTATCGCCACTATTTTGGAAATTTGTTCAGAAGGTTCTACTCCTATTGCGGCAGATCTAGTAACACGAGCAGAAGCACCAGGTAATGGGTTTGCATTTTTAATGACTGGGGTGGCGACAGATTACACTGAAATAATGTCATTAAAAGAAACAACAGGAACATGGAAAATAGCTTTGTTTTTACCATTGATAACTGTACCGCAAGTTGTACTGTTATCTTGGGTAATGAATGTAGCCGGTACTTAAGTGTTTAAAGTGTGTGATATTTAAAGTAATACGTTAATAGGCTATTCAGGTTAGAATGTTGGACTAATTTGAAGAAATGATGTGATTACTTATCCTTGATAAGTGCATATTACATTTTAAATGTGATTGCCTGCATAGTCCGTTAGCAGCGCATTGAAAAGTATTATATTTTAAGAAAGGTAACTTATGGTTCATCCGATATTAGAAGCTGTCACTAACGATGTTATTGAGCGCAGTAAAAAAAGTCGTGCAACATATTTAGCTCGTGTTGATGCTGCAGTTGCAGATGGTCCGCATCGTGCACAATTAGCGTGCGGTAACTTAGTTCATGGTTTTGCAGCCTGTGCTGCGAATGAAAAAGCTGATTTATCAGCCAGCGTTAAAGCGAATGTCGCTATTATCTCTGCTTATAATGATATGTTATCAGCACATCAACCGTATAAAGATTACCCTGATATTATTAAAGCCGCAGCAACAAGTGCCGGTGGTATTGCTCAGTTTGCAGGTGGTGTTCCGGCCATGTGTGATGGTGTTACTCAAGGCCAAGCAGGCATGGAGTTGTCGTTATTTAGTCGAGATGTTATTGCGATGTCTGCGGCAATTGGCTTAAGCCATAATATGTTTGACGGTGTTTTATTCCTTGGTATTTGTGACAAAATTGTTCCAGGATTATTGATTTCAGCACTAAGCTTTGGTCATTTGCCAGCAGTATTTGTACCGGGTGGCCCAATGCCAAGCGGCTTACCAAATAAAGAAAAAGTACGTATTCGTCAGCTGTATGCTGAAGGAAAAGTAGATCGTGATGCTTTATTAAAAGCAGAATCTGATTCTTACCACAGTGCTGGAACATGTACGTTTTACGGTACGGCAAATAGTAATCAGATGATGGTTGAAATGATGGGCTTACATTTGCCTGGCAGTTCATTTATCAATCCAGGTACACCGTTACGTAAAGCGTTAACAGAAAGTGCTACCGAACAAGTATTGAAATACACGGCAATGGGTGATGATTTCCGTCCTATCGGTCATATGATTGATGAAAAAGCGATTATTAATGCCATGATCGGCTTGATGGCAACCGGTGGTTCGACGAATCATACAATGCATTTAGTCGCGATTGCACGTGCGGCAGGTATTATCATCAATTGGGATGATTTCGATAAAATTACTAAGATTATTCCACTACTTACTCGCATCTATCCAAACGGTGATGCTGATATTAATCATTTCCAAGCCGCAGGTGGCATGGGTGTATTAATCGGTGAGTTGCTAGAAAAAGGCTTATTACACGAAGATATTATTACAGTAGCCGCTGAGCGTGGAATGAACAGCTATACGCAAGAACCTAAGCTTGTTGATGATAAACTGCTTTGGGAAGAAGGTCCTACTAAATCGTTAGATCCTAAAGTGATTTCAACAGTTGATGAACCTTTTTCTGAAACAGGTGGCTTGCATTTGATTCACGGTAATTTAGGGCGTGGAATGTCGAAAATTTCTGCCGTAGCAGAAGAGCATCATGTTGTTGAAGCACCTGCGATGGTATTTGATGATCAAGATGATGTAGTCGCTGCATTTAAACGTGGCGAAATGCAACAAGACGTTATTGTCGTTTTACGCTTCCAAGGTCCTAAAGCGAATGGGATGCCAGAGTTACACAAACTGACACCGTTATTAGGTTCACTGCAAGATAAAGGCTTTAAAGTTGCGATTGTGACTGATGGTCGAATGTCTGGTGCATCGGGTAAAGTACCTTCTGCAATCCATATGTGTCCTGAATGTGAAGAAGGCGGACCATTAACCCGTGTTCGTACGGGTGATATTATTCACTTAAATACAAAAACAGGCGATCTCAATATCCAAGTTGATAATGATGTGTTTGAAAGTCGTACTCAATGTATTAAGGGTAGTACTGAGCATCATTATGGTATGGGTAGAGAGTTATTTGACAGCTTCCGTCGCGGTGTTTCATCGGCAGAAACCGGTGCTATCAATATGTTTAATCACGACGACATTTAACTACTAACTTAGTCTTTTTCGCCATGGCGGCGTTTAAAAAAAATTCAAAATACTCATGTATTAACATACACTGCGTTTTTTCGATTATTTTTGCCTTGCCCTGACAAAAAATAATAAATTAAATATTTAGGAAAAACACAATGAGCAAAACAATTAAAGAGATTATGAATGCATCGCCTATCGTTCCTGTGATGGTGATCAACAAGGTTGAACATGCTGTGCCATTGGCTAAAGCATTAGTTGCCGGTGGAATCACAACATTAGAAATTACATTACGTACGGAAGCGGCTTTAGAGTCAATTACACGTATTAAAGCTGAAGTGCCTGAAGCAACTGTTGGTGCGGGAACTATCATCAATATTGAAACATTAAACAAAGCGATTGCAGCGGGTGCAGAGTTTATTGTTAGCCCAGGCACAACAGATGCAATGATCGATGCGGCATTAGCAACAGGTGTTCCATTATTACCAGGTGTTGCAAACCCAAGTGAAGCAATGCGTTTGCTTGAAAAAGGCATTACAGAAATGAAGTTCTTCCCAGCTGAAGCTGCGGGTGGTATTCCAATGCTGAAATCAATTGGCGCGCCAATTCCACAAATTACATTCTGCCCAACAGGTGGTATCAATCAGAAGAATGTTAAAGACTATTACAACTTGCCTAATGTGGCATGTGTAGGTGGTTCTTGGATGTGTGCAGCTAGTTTAGTTGATGCTGAAGATTGGGATGAAATTACACGTTTATCTGCTGAAGCAATTAAAATAGCAACAGCATAGAACAAAAACACACACGCTTAAATAGAAGGCTGAAGATAACGATATCTTCAGCCTTTTTTATTGTCTAAAATTAATATTTCACGTTGCAGCCAATCAGTAATTAATGATTTAGCTCCATTAATAACGACATCAGAATTTGGATGTTGTAGTTCGGTAGCAATTTGTTCTGCTGCTTCTTGTCCTGTTAATCCTTCATTGAGTAAATTAATCAGGCGAGCACTAACGGGATTGAGTTCTAAAAAGGTGACTTCATCATCTTGCGCTCGGTAGACAAGTAAGTGATGCGGAGTGTCACTAGGTTTGCTAACTTGAAAATCAGGCCCAATTAGATGCACAGGGAATTGGTAGACTAACGACCAAGCAAGCGGGGAGAGTTTCA
>DAOUSV010000160.1 GCA_030627065.1 Piscirickettsiaceae bacterium
AGGCGTGATGGCCATGCACCCAGTAACGGGTGAACTTATTCCTGTTTGGGCGGCAAACTTTGTCTTAATGGGCTATGGAACAGGTGCGGTGATGTCAGTGCCTGCACATGATCAACGTGATTATGAGTTTGCTAAAAAGTATAAATTACCGGTTAATCAAGTGATTGAGCCAAGCGATAAATCTGACTATGATTTGAGCAAAGCGGCATTTACAGCGAAAGGTAAATTGCTAAACTCGCAACAGTTTGATGGTTTGAATTTTGATGATGCCTTTAATGCTATTGCCGATTTCTTAGAGCAACAAAATAAGGGTGAACGTCAGGTTAATTATCGCCTACGTGATTGGGGCGTGTCTCGCCAGCGTTATTGGGGTACTCCGATTCCAATCATTAACTGTCCAGATTGTGGTTCAGTTGCTGTACCAGAAGCAGATTTGCCGGTGCAATTACCAGAAGATGTGATTGTTGATGGTAGTGGCTCACCGATTAAATCAATGCCTGAGTTTTATGAATGTGCCTGCCCAGAATGTGGCAAAGATGCGATTCGCGAAACAGATACTTTTGATACTTTCTTTGAATCATCGTGGTATTACGCTCGTTTTACTTGTCCAGATAATGAAGATGCAATGTTAGATGAACGTGCCGATCATTGGTTGTCAGTTGACCAATATATTGGTGGGATTGAACATGCTGTTTTGCATTTACTTTATGCTCGATTCTTCCACAAATTAATGCGTGATGAAGGCTTAGTGACCGGTGACGAACCGTTTAAAAACTTGCTGACACAGGGCATGGTGTTAAAAGACGGTGTCAAAATGTCTAAGTCAAAAGGCAATACTGTTGATCCACAAGCTCTAATTGAACAATATGGTGCAGATACCGCACGTTTATTTACCATGTTTGCCGCGCCACCAGAACAATCATTAGAATGGTCTGATAAAGCGGTAGAAGGCTCAAGTCGCTTCTTAAAACGCCTATGGAATACCGTGCAAGAACATGTTGCCGCAGGTAATGTTGTAGCATTAGAGATTGATTCGTTGAATGATGACTTGAAAGCCTTGCGCCGTCAAATACATCAAACAGTAGAAAAGGTGAGTGATGATATTGGTCGCCGCCATACCTTTAACACTGCCATTGCTGCCATTATGGAATTAATGAATGCTGTAACTAAAGCGAAAGATGATAGTGAGCAAGGACGTGCGGTTATTCAAGAAGCCTTGGAAATAGCTGTGTTGATGTTATCACCAATCACACCGCATATTAGTCATGAGTTATGGCAAGTATTAGGGCATGATGAAGCTATCGTGAATGTCGCGTGGCCAAAGATTGATCAAGCCGCTTTAGTGCAAGATAAAGTTGAGTTGATGGTACAAGTCAATGGTAAGCTACGCTCTAAAATATCGGTTGCCGCGAATATGAGTAAAGATGATATTGAAGCACAAGCATTAGCAGATGAAAGTGTACAAAAATTTACCGAAGGCAAAGAAGTGCGTAAAGTGATTGTTGTGCCAGGTCGATTAATTAATATAGTTGTTGCAGGCTAAACATAAGGGAACTTAATCCATGATACCCACGAAGTCTATGAATCGTTCAATACTGACTAGTTTTGTTATTTTTTCATTAATTGTATTAGCTGGTTGCGGCTTTCATTTACGAGGCAGTGCAAATTTAGTCGATAGCCTTAAAGTGATGTATGTGCAGGGTGTGAACTTAAAACAAGGTTTAGGTCTTGCTTTAAAACGGAACTTAACAAGTAATGACGTATTGGTACTTGCAAGCTATCAAGCCGATAGTGCTGTCTTAACCATTATTGAGAATAAAGTTGAACGTCGCGTATTATCAGTTGGTTCTGATGCTAAAGTAAGTGAATACGAACTATTTGGTACTGTTAAATTTAATATCAGTGATAAAAATGGACAGCTATTGGCTGAAAACCAGAACGTTGAAGCTCGACGTGATTATCAATTTGATCAAGACCAAGTATTAGGCAAAGAAGAAGAAGAACGTTTATTACGTGAAGAGCTTAATCAACAATTAGCACAAAGTATTGTGCGGTATTTATCTGCGTTGAAATAAACAGTGAGGCTTAAACCCGAACAGATAACAGGCCATTGCCAACAAGGATTATCGCCTGTTTACCTGGTCTTTGGTGATGAACAAATGCTGGTGGAAGAATGCAGTGATGTTATTCGTCAGCAAGCACGACAAAATGGTGCGAATGATCGTCAAGTTTGGCATGTGGAAGGGCGATTTAACTGGTCTGAACTACAATGGCAAGAGCAAACGATGTCTTTATTTGCCAGCCAACGACTTTTAGAAATACGCCTACCATCTGGTGCGCCAGGCAAGGAAGGTGGTGAAGCACTTAGAAAATATGCAGCTAACCCTCCGCCAGATACAACACTGCTTATTATCAGTGGCAAGATCGATGCACGCTCACAAAAAAGTAAATGGTTTAGCGAGTTAGATCGTATCGGCGTCACCATTCCTGTTTGGCCTGTCGATATTGCTAATTTACCGCGCTGGATTTCACAACGTATGCAACAACGTGGCCTGCGAGCTAATCAAGCTGTTGCTGAATTAATTTCCGAGCGTGTTGAGGGTAACTTATTTGCCGCAGGACAAGAGATTGAAAAGCTACAATTACTTTGCCCTAATGGCGAGGTTGATGAACAAACTGTATTAGATTCGGTAGCGGATAATGCACGTTTTGAATCATTTGGCTTAATGGATTCTGTCTTTGCAGGTCAAACCACGAAGATCCCAAGAATGATTGCTCGATTACGTGCCGAAGGTTTAGATATATTAGCCGTATTTTCAGCCGTATCATGGGCGCTACATCGCACAATAGATATGGCAATACAACTCGATCACGGACAGCGAATAGAGCAGGTGTTTGCATCACAAAAGCCACCAATATGGGATAAAAACAAGCCTATGATGCGACAAGCATTAAGCCGACATTCAGCTTCACAATGGCAAGAGTTTCTGCAACAAATGGCATATATTGACCAAGCTGCTAAAGGTACGTTGCAAACTTGCCCGTGGGCATTATTAGAAACATTATGTATGCACGTGGCTGGTAGTAATTTGAGAACTAATAGATAAAACTGTAAATCTTATTGAAATTATAATTTACAGTGTCATAATTGTACTTAGAAATACTCTATATTGTAGTGGGAGCGGAATAATGGCATCAGAAAATGTAAATGTACGGGTGACTGGAGAGTTGCAAAATCATTTGCGACAGCAGATTGGTCGCCATGGTTTGTATGATAATGCGAGTGAGTATATTCGTTCATTGATCCGACAGGATCTTAAAAGCCGTGATGAAGCTTGGTCTTGGTTGAGTAAAGAGCTAGAACCGGCACTAAGGGCCGCTGAGAATAAGTTTGTCTCGGTAACAGCTGAAGATGTGATCTTACGAAATAAGAAGAAATAGTGGCTGGCGCTCGGTTTTATCCTGTAGCAGATAAACGACAGGATGATATTTGGGATTACACCGTAGAATATTGGGGTGAGCAACAGGCAGAAATATATATTGTTGAATTACATGCCCATATTAAGAAGTTAGTCACTAACAAATTACTCTGGCAACTGCTTCCTAATCCGTTAATTATTCCTCAAGATTTGTCACTTTCAGTTTATTTCAGCCACTACGGTAAACATACACTCTTTTTCCGTGAGTTATCAGATGGTGTTATTGGTATTATGACAATTCTGCATGAAACGATGGATATTCCCGTAAGATTGTCTGAAGACTTACGGAAAATCAATATAGAAAGGATCAAAAGTGGACATTAAAAACTATATGCAACAACTAGGTCAGCAAGCTAGAACTGCAAGTCGTGCTTTATCACGTGCAGGTACTAATGCTAAAAATCAGGCATTACTGGCGATTTCAGCTGAA
>DAOUSV010000051.1 GCA_030627065.1 Piscirickettsiaceae bacterium
CAGCTATAGATGAAAGTCGAACAGGTGATCTTAGTCCTGATAAAAATAAGGTTTTGGATGATTTAGAGGCGTATGCAAAAGACCTAAAATCTCAACTCTAATTTGATTTAACGCTTATTCTTTCTTCAATTCTGAATAGTAATACAATCAATAAAAATACCGCTAATAATCTAGCTAAACTCCATGCTTCGATTTGAAGAGTATCCAAGGCATCCTCATAATCATATAAAAGGTCTTGATACTCACTTTCCGCAGTAAGAAATTCGCTATCTAGCGCTCCAACAAACTCAAAATAAGCGAGGACAGCACTATCAATCGCCTCCTCGGCGTTACCAAAGTCTAAGCTATCTGCGGTTAAAGCCAGCGTATAAATATGGCGCTTAAATTCAGCATCATTTACAAAATCATTAACCCAGAGAACAAGGCCGGCATGAAAATCTGCACTATCTTCATAAAAATATGACTCTTGAGCTTCTTCAAGCCATTCATCATATTCATTCACTTTATCATTGAGTAAGTTAATATCTACTTTTTCCAGATCGAAGCTTGGATGCCTCACAAAAAAAGTGTCTACCAACTTAATCAATGCAATATCTTCTTGTGTCGCCGTTTCTGCCAGCTTTAATTGTTCAACAATGTGCTTTACTTCGCTACCCGCATGAGGAATCAGATTTTTCTTCATATCGAACTCAAATATGGTCGATTTTTTATTATCCCAACGAATAGCTTCCTTATCTATAACCTCTAAAACTGGTGCTTCTGGCTTATTTAATACGAGTTTAATTGCCGTTAATATATAGATAAGCATTATTATGAATATGACAGTAGCAATAACAAAGCAGGCTTTTCTAATCATAGCCATAATCGTATTTTCAACTGCCATATAATTAAGTATCATCTCGTTACATCCCAATTTCAACATTAACAATAACTTGAGTGTAGCATGAATATAATTCCTGAAATAAAATGGACTAGTCGGTTATCATAGTGGCAATGTCAGAATCCTATTCCATCATTCTAAGTACCCTTAATGCCCGATATATGCATACTGCTTTTGGTTTGCGTTATTTACTGGCGAATATGGGTGACTTACAAGCTCGGACTAAGTTACTTGAATTTACCATTCAAGAATCCAGCCTTAATATTGCTGAACAGCTTCTCAAACATCAACCTAAAATTATCGGCTTTAGTGTTTATATTTGGAATGTGGATGAAATCTCTAGAATAATTGCCGTACTAAAACAGATTTCTCCTGATACATTAATCGTTTTAGGCGGCCCAGAAGTGAGTCATCATCCTGATAGCCCGGCAGTTACTACACTCGTTGATTATGTTATTTCTGGTCCGGGTGAAGTTAGCTTTAACAAACTATGCCAGCAACTTCTTGAAGGTAACAATCCTGATGATAAGTTTATCAAAGGTGAAGTTCTACCTTTAGAACAGTTAGCATTGCCTTATTATTTATATAATGATGAGGATATTAAAAACCGTCTTATTTATGTTGAGGCTTCACGTGGTTGTCCTTTTAAATGTGAGTTTTGCCTGTCAGCATTAGATAAAACTGTGACCGCCTTTTCGCTTGATCCTTTCTTTGATGAAATGACCAAGCTGTTAGATCGTGGCGTACGAAACTTTAAGTTTATCGACCGGACGTTTAATCTAAAAATTAGTACCAGCGTCGCTATTTTAGAATTCTTTTTAGAGCTTATGACTGATGACTTATATTTACATTTTGAAGTTGTGCCTGATAATTTACCCGAGCGTTTGAAAGAAGTATTACAGCGCTTTCCAGCTAATAGCTTACAGTTTGAAATTGGCGTACAGACCTTCGACGCGGATATTCAAGCTTTAATTAACCGTAAACAAAACAATGAAAAAACCAAGGCTAATATTGTTTGGTTACGTGAAAATACCGGCGCTCATTTACACACCGATCTTATTTTTGGTCTGCCAAGTGATAGCTTAGAAAACTTCGGTCATAGCTTTGATCAGCTGATTAAACTTAATCCACATGAGATCCAAATGGGTATTCTAAAACGCCTTCGCGGTGCACCGCTTAATCGTCACAATGAAAACTATCAATTACGATATAACCCTGAAGCCCCCTACAATATTCTAAAGACTAAAGATATTAGCTTTATGGAAATGCAACAGGTTAATCGCTTTGCTCGCTATTGGGATATGATCGGTAATTCAGGTCGTTTTGCTAATACCTTACCTTTAATCTTAGCTGACCAGCCTTTTGAACGCTTTATGACCTTATCAGACAGCCTACATCACCTTGCAGGAAGTTCATGGAAGATTGCATTGAAACGTTTGTTTGAGTTTGTTTACACCATCTTAACCGAACAGTTAGAGCTTAATATTGATACTGTGAAGCAGGCCCTCGCCTTAGATTATGCTCGTGCTAAACTGAAAGGCATTCCCATTTATGAACAGCTGAATGCGAAGCCAAAAGAAAAGAAATCAGGCAAGGCTAACAAACGACAACGCATGCATAGCTAAAAAGGACTCAAATATTATGGATAATAAAACAACAAATACCGCTGTTAACCCTTTTGTCGCCTTATTCATCATTATTGTTTTTGGTGGTTTATTTGGCTTTAAGTATTACTTCTACCAACAAGCGGTTAATGTTCCCAAGCTTAACCATATAAAAGCATCCCCCTCCGGTGATATTTTTATTCGCTTAGGTGAAGAACTTTATGATTACACGCCTTCAGGTGAGCTCAATCGTATTATCAACTTAACAGAGCTTAATATTGCTGATCATTTCGGTGGTTTCGATTTTTTTAGTAATGGTGACATCCTAATTAATCGTGATGAATTCCTGCCTAATTTCAAAGATCGAATCGATACCTTTCGTCGAGAAGCGAATACCAATCAATCTAAACCTAAACTTGGCCTAGGATTACAGCGGTGTGATCTGACGACATTAACGTGTACTTTATTTACTGACCAAATACCGATGCTTCAAAGTGCTTTTGATATTTTCATTGATACGATAACAGATGATGTTTACATCGCCGATACCAGTCGCCATCACATAAGAAAACTTGATAACAATGGTAATGTATTGGCTGAAATAACCTCTGATTTAGCCTTCCCTAATCAGCTTTGGTTAGAGGATGATACCCTTTGGATCATAGATACCAATCACCACCAAATAAAAGCAGTTAAGGCTGATACTAATACATTTGGAACTCTGATTGAGGAACATAAAACAACGCTATTCGATCAACATATTTGGCCGAGCGCCTTTACTAAAGTGGCAAACAAATGGTGGGTAAGCATCTCTAACAATGCAATGGCAGATGCCAAAATTGTTACCTACAGCCAGCACTGGAAAAAAGGAAAATCACTAGACTTAGATAACAATGCCGATCCTATTTCTTTATTAGCATTAAACGATAAAGTGCTTATTACTGATGCCAATCAATATGCCTTGTATCAATTTGACTTTGAAGGTAAACGATTAGTAGACTTTGCCTCCGAGAATAAGACAGCAGGCATTCAATCTACATTACAAAGTAATAAACAAAAAGCGGCACAGCTTATTTTATGGAGTGATTACTGTCTTTGGGCTGCTATTGCTTTATTTATTCCCATTTTCATCTTTGCATTATTTCAAGCCAAAAGTGATGATGCAAAGAAAAAAGAACAGGCAAGCTTAGTGGTAGACCAAGCATTACCAGAAAGTTTATCTATTGATGGAGAATGGCTTGAAAGCAAAGCTAAATTTAAAGTTCTGCAATGGTTTTCTGGCATTGCATTTGTTTTCCTCATTATTTCAGGCATAGGTCTTATCATCACATTTAAAGACAAAGTGACAATTGATTTAATCATTCTCATGGCAGTCGTACCCTTTATATTTATTATCATGCTTCCTATAAGAACATTAAGCCGACTTAAGATTGGATTTTTTAATGATCATGTCTCCATTGAAACACCAGAAGGCCGCCTAATATCATCTCCTTATCATGAGATAAAATGGAATAATCGTGCCTTTGTTATTAGCGAATGGGTTGTGCCCATTGGTCATCCTGCTCACAGTATATTTCCATATGAACGCCTGACAGAACTGTTGCTTCCTCGTGTTTTGGAGTCAAACAAATTAACTGAAAAAGAGCTACGAAAATATCAATGGCATAGCCCCGACGGCACATTAAAAGCAACTTCACTCGCTTTAGTATTAGGGATAATAATGATACTTGTTCTAGAGCGAGAGAGTATTCTCAGCTTTATCTCAACTAATGGAATTTTATCTTAGATCCGAGTTTAAACAATCAACTTTGCTAACGTTTTAAACTCGGGATGCTTGGCATCACCCAACCATTCAAAAATAACGGATTCAACATTGCTAACAACAATCCCGGCATTTCGTAGACGTTGCAGGGCATTATATTGATTCGCTTTTGATCGTGAGCTAATTGCATCCTCAACAACATACACTTGATAGCCCTGCGTTTGCAGATCAAATGCCGTTTGTAGAACACAAATATGGCTTTCCATGCCAGTTAGAATGACTTGTTTACGCTCAATGCCGTCTAACTTCTTAGAAAAATCATTATCCTGCATACAAGAAAAGTTGGTTTTTTCAATAATAACTGTATCATCTACGATTCTTAAATCTGATGATGTATGACCTAAGCCTGCAGGATATTGCTCGGTAATAATTGCAGGAATAGATAAACAGTTTGATGCTATTAATAGCTTGTTAATTTGCTCAACAATCCGCCCTTGCACACCATTTGGCATCGCCTTTAGTAGTTTATCCTGCATATCGATAACAAGCAAAATACTGTCTTTTGCATCAACAAGTAATGAGGCTCTTCTTTCCATTAAACTAACCTCCTAACCATTCATTAATTTTTTGCAAATCATCAATATTCACCGTCCCTACCGCTTGCTTTAAACGTAGACTGGCTAAAATGTAATCATAACGTGAGTTAGCATAATCTCGGTGAGCACGAAATAAATCACGACGTACATTTAATACATCTACCGTTGTTCGCGTGCCAACCTCATAACCCGCCTCGGTAGATTCTAATGCTTTTTCACTTGAAATTACGGCCTGCTTAAGTGCTTTTACACGGCTAATTCCCGATATAACGCTATTATAAGCTTCTCGACTTTGTCGCATGATAATACGACGTTGCTGCTCTTCATTATGCATCGCTTGATCAAGTCTATAGCCTGATTCTCGTGTTCTTGATTGCACAGATCCCCCCGCATAAATCGGCAAATTAAACTGCAAGCGAATACTTTCTTGATGGGTTTTATTACTACCAACAAAACTACTATTACTTTGTGAACTGCAACTTTTTTGGCCTACAATATCTAAGCTAGGATAATGGCCACTTTTTTGCAATTGAATGCCTTGCTGTGCATTATCAACCACCATTTTTGACACAATTAGATTTGGATTTTGTTCTAAGGCAAGTGCGCTCCATTGATCAATATCTTCAGGTTCAGGACGAACCAGTGCCGCATCAGCATTTAATGCTGACACGCTGTCTTGATATGTTCCTGATGTTTCACGCAACCTTTCTTTGCTATTGGCCAATTCATTTTCAGCACCAATCACTGCAGCATTGGCTAAATCATAGCCAGCTTGAGACTCTGCCACATCAGTAATTGTTGCTAAACCAACATCAAAACGTACCTGTGTTTGTTCTAATTGTTGCGTGACCGCCTCTCTTTCAGCAATAGTAAAGTTTAAATCATCTTGTCGACCTAAAACATCGAAATAACCTTCAGCCACTCGAATAATCAAAGCTTGTTCTGCAATCAAATAACTCGCACTGGCACTTTCAATTGCAATCTCGGCTTGAGTTTGCTGAACGAAATTTTGTCTACGATATACAGGCTGAGTAATACTTAAATTATAACCATGACTATTGTAATCTCGCGCACCTGCACCTGAGAGAAATGACTGTGATGAAATATCTTCCCAAACACGGCCATTATTTGCACTCAATTCGACTTGAGGTAAAAAGCGTGCCTGAGCCTGAGCATCTAACTCACCGACAGCCTGACGGGATGATGCTTCGGCTAATAATTGTGGATTACTTTTTAATGATAGGGCAAAGACCTGCATCAAGTCTTCAGCTATGCTCGATGTTGAAAATATGCTAATAATAAAGAAAATACATACTCGACTCATCTTAAGCTCCCTCAATAGACAGTCATACTAGAATCAACATCCGTTGCCCACGCATTCATACCGCCCACCAAATTAATAACATCAGTAAAGCCCATTTGTTCAAGGAATATGCCGATTTGGTCACTACGTCGTCCTGAACGACAAATCAACACAATCGTGTCATTTTTGTGCTGTTCTAGCTCATTTAGTTTATTCGGTACACTTTGCATTGGAATGTGGATTGAATCTTCCATCACACCAAACTCTAGTTCTACATCTTCACGTACATCGATTTTTACTGTCGATACCCCTGTTGCCAGGAAATCTCGTAATTCTATCGCAGTCATTTGTCTCATTTATTCTTGTCTCGGTTAAAATTTAAATTGTTCATCTGGTTCGGCATTAATCATTGCTGGAATAACTGTTTCAAACACACTTTCTGTTTGCCATTCTCGCTCGCTCACTCGGTGGATAATTTTCACTTCCATCATGTTTTCTTCACCAACAACAGCGAGCATACGACCACCCACCGTCAAGCTTTGTAAATAATCCTCAGGCACAATAACAAATGCAGCGGTACTAATAATAACGTCAATACGATCTGCTAATGCCCAGCCGTTTGACGCATCGCCCACCTGCAACGTCACATTATCAATATTTGCCTTAGCCAAATTATCAACAGCAAGCGCCGATAATTCTGGCACGACTTCAACACTTGTTACATGCTGTGCTAATTGCGCTAATAATGCTGTGAAATAGCCTGTTCCAGTACCGATTTCCAAGACACATTCATGAGCTTGTACATTAGCTGCCTGTAATAATCGACCCAGTACGACTGGCGATAAAATAACCTGCCCAAACCCGATTGGTAAATCTGTATCTGCATAGGCTAAGCCATGAAATTCAGCATCAATGAACTCTGCTCGCACTATCTCTTGTAGCGCAATTAAAACGCGAGAATCAAGTACATCACTCGGCCGAACTTGCTGCTCCAACATATTGAAATGTGCATTTTCTAGCATAATCAGTCCTTTTGTTTAGAAATCGCAACCAAACAGAATAAGCAGTTAATTATATACAGGTTACCATTCAATGTGCATATTTTCACTTCGACATCTATTTAACAGAACATCATTCTCACGAAAGCCGAACTCAATATACTTCCCTAAAGAATATTTGTTTTTGTCCACCATTGAATAGGCCGAATGTTACTGTGGCAGTTGGTGCGTTATCATGTGTACCATCGCCATCCCAATCAAAATTTAGCCAAGGAAAGGTTGTACTCGTAATCTCGATAGAACCTGAATTATCTGCCCCTGGCGCACTAAATTCTAAGCCTGCCAATCCAACAATAAGTGGTGAATTAGTAATGGTTGCTGTTGATGTTCCACCTCCAACAGTAACAGGATTTGTAGCTACGCCATTATAAAGAAGTTGAGTCGTAGTAATTACAGTACAACTATCATCCGTATTCAATACAAAATCACTACCATTATAATATTCTGTATACATCGGCACAGGCAAGGGAGCTAACTCAGAACCATAGGCATTATCTATTGCCAATCGACCAAAGCGTAGCTGTGAACCTGTTGGTGTTAAGGTATGCGGAGCTAATACACTTAATTGAATAAGTGGACTTCCTTGCTTTGTTACCACTCCATCACTATCCGTGATTTCAGTAAAATTCAATTCAATCTCAGGGGTGAAAGATGAAATTTTGTTATTATCTTCGTGGGCGTATACATACTTGTCGTCTTCCAATATAAATGAAAGAGAACCATCACCATTATCATTGAGTGTTGGCGTTGAATTTGGATAATCCCAAGAAAGACTCGCCTTATTCACACCATCCGCACCTAGTTGAATTTTATCTGTAATTGGATCCGTAATATCAAAATCAGTGCCAACTAAATTATTATAATCACCAGTGTAGTTTTGCATAACACCATCATTACTATTATATGCAGTCAAGGTTAAAGATGGATGAGTGTCATAGGTGAACTCTTGCCCAGTATAAGTAAAAGTTCCGGCAACACATTCATTAGCAAACGTGCCATCCGTACTTGATATTACTTTAAAATAAGCAGGTATAAACCGTCCGATAGCATCACTAGCCGTACTATTGATGATATTGCAACCATACATGCCGTTACTATCAACAGTATTTGATGCACTATCTTGTACACAGTCTGTAAATTGGTCAATGACGGTATAACTACTATCAACAACCGCACCGATACCAATAATGAAATTACCCACTTCACTATAAGTAAAGCTAATTCCTGTGCTAACGCCAGCCGTAGCATTAGGGAATACACCCTCCAGAGAGCCTATTTGAATCGCATTAATATGTGCCATGATTTGCATATTGTCGATAATGGGCAAACCCGTGTAATTATTTGTTGTGGTCGTAGCTGTAATATCAAAGGTGCTACCTGCTGCATGAGTTATCGTATTATCCAATGTTGAATTAATAACAAAATCCAATGGGCGTACAACAAAATTATCTGAAATAGCAATAATTGGGTTAGCTCCTTGTGCCCGCGCAACACGACACACTAAGCTGTGATAAGCATTAGCAATATTGAATGTAACTGATTTTTTACCATTGTCTGTATTATTTACAAACGTTAATTCCTGCGTACTAATAACGGCATTATTAGTTTGATCAACAATCTCAATTGTTACATCTTGATTATAGTTTGTATCAATCATGCCATCATTTTTTATAGCCACAATATCTAACGTAAAATCTATACCTGCTAATTTTGTATACACTTTCTTTGCAGTAGGTGTCGTTCCCACTAAGACAGGTTCCATACAATTAAAATCTGAAGCTTCATCTACCGCTCCAACTCCACCATCATTACTCTCACCACGACTTGTATTATCACTATTATCAAGCAAGTCTCCTGTACCATCGGGAATGCGTGCTATATCGCTATTATTTGAATCGTGATCTGTAATTACCGTACTACAAGCTGAATCCACACTCCATTTAGGCTTGAAATTATTTCCATTACCATATCCTAAATAATCAATAACA
>DAOUSV010000161.1 GCA_030627065.1 Piscirickettsiaceae bacterium
TCATTATGTTTTTCTCTGCGCCTCTGTGGTCAATTCATTTTTAAGTGATATTGTTCTAAACGCTACTTAATGACACAATAACGTTTTAACGCTTAAAGGTCTTTGCCATGAGCACCTATCAAAACGTTCAACCGTTTATTTTGATGAAAATATTCATCAAGCCTTACGTATGAAGGCGGTTACTTCTCATCGCTCATTGTCAGAAGTTGTTAATGATGCCGTAAAACTTTTATTGTCGGAAGATCAGCAAGACTTATCAGCATTTGAACAGCGCATTAATGAGCCAACAATGTCATATGAAGCTTTACTTGATGATCTAAAAACGCATGGCAAACTATAAAATCATTTTCAAAAAATCAGTTGCTAAAGATTTACGATCTATTCCAAATTCAGATATTAAGAAAATACTTAAGCGTATAGATTCTTTAGCTAATGAGCCATTGCCTCCCTCTTCCGAAAAACTATCTGGACAATAGCGCTATCGAATTCGTCAAGGAAATTACCGTATTCTTTATGAAATTGAAGATGAGATATTATGTGTCACCATTGTGAAAGTTAGTCATCGCCGCGATGTCTATCAGAAATAACAATCAAACTGGAATAACTATGACAACAGTATTAACAACTCTCATTACAGCTATTCAAAGTACAATTAATGAGCATTCTAATGAAGTAGCCGAACTTGATCGTGCTATTGGTGATGGTGATCATGTGATTAATTTACAACGTGGTTTAGATGCTTTAACTGCTATTGAGTCTGAGTTAACAGAATTGGATTGGTCTGCTGCATTTATGAAGATTGGTATGACATTAATGTCTACCATGGGTGGTGCGTCTGGTTCTTTATTTGGTACTTTGTTTATTAGTATGGGTAAAGCGGCTAAGGGTAAGGAGTTAGATTTAACTACCTTTTCAGATATATTTCATACTGGTGTTGAGTCTGTAAAACAACGCGGTAAAGCTGATCTTGGTGAGAAAACGATGCTGGATACATTAATTCCAGTTGCTAATAGTCTGGTTGCTGATGCTTCTAATAAAATTGAACTTAATATCGCACTTGAAAATGCTAAACGTGTCGCTATTTTAGGTATGGAATCGACAAAAGACATGATTGCTACTAAAGGTCGTGCTTCATTCTTGGGCGAACGCGCTATTGGCCATATTGATGCTGGTGCGAGAACTAGTCAATTAATGATTTGTGCTGTTGCGGATGTTATCGTAGCTTAAGTTTGTGACTGAGATCTGGATTCCCATTTTCATGGGAATGACGAACTCGAGTTTATATTCAGCAGTTTGTTAATTTTAAATGTAAGCTTGTGACGGAGTTCTAGATTCCCGTTTTCACGGGAATGACAAGGCGTGATCCTAGCACTAACCTTCCCGTCATTTTCGCGTTACAGCTCCCATCATCCTCGCGTTACAGCTCCAGTCATCCTCGCGAACGCGGGGATCCAGCGTGATTAAACAAATAATAACTAAAAACAATGGATAGCCGAACTTGGATAAGTTTATATTCAGATATTTGTTAACTTTAATTTAAGTTTGTGACAAGCTTCTGGGTTCCCGTTTTCACGGAATGACGAGATATCACCAATGCAAATTAGCCGTATGCACTGGTGCATCCCAAAGTTTAATCAGTTCATCATCGAGCAATGTTAATGTAATTGATGCCCCTGCCATATCTAATGATGTGGTGTAATTACCCACAAGTGATCGTATGACTTCAACGCCTCGCTCAGACCAGTATTTTTCTGCTAGGTCGTACATTAAATATAGTTCCATCAATGGCGTAGCTCCAAAGCCATTGATATGGAGTAACACTTTTTGTCCTTCTTGCGGCTTAAGATCTTCATCAATCGCTTTTGCTAAGTGCTCAACAATCTCACTAGCATTAGTATGGTCCATCGGTTCACGGCCGCGTTCGCCATGTATACCTACACCCATTTCAATTTCATTATCACCAATATCAAAGGTGGGTATACCTAGTGCAGGAACTGTACAGCTGGTTAGAGCTACGCCCATCGAGGCGGTTGCATTGGCGACTCGATCACCTAATGCCTTACATTCGGCTAATGTTGACCCAGCTTCTGCTGCTGCACCTACTATTTTCTCGACAATCAGCGTGCCTGCAACACCGCGGCGACCGGTGCTGTGATCTTTTGGTAATGACACGTCATCGCTAACTAAAACTGTTTCGTGTTCACATTCCATCATTTCGCCAGCAATTTCAAAATTCATTACATCGCCAGCATAGTTCTTAACAATGAATAATACCCCGCCACCATTTTCAACGGCTTCAGCTGCAGCAAGCATTTGATCGGGTGTTGGGGATGTGAATATTTGCCCAGGACAGGCGGCATCTAACATGCCTTTACCCACTAACCCTGTGTGTAAAGGTTCATGGCCTGAACCTCCACCCGATATAAGTGCTACTTTACCTTCTTTTGTTGGTGGGTTTCTGCTGACAAAATGTGGCTGATGATTAAATTGAATAATATCGCTATGGGCTTTGGCAAAGCCATTTAAGCTTTCTTCTAATAAACTTTCCACGCCGTTAATCATCTTTTTCATTTTGTCGCCCTCAATGTATTTGTGATTTCTTCAATATCCGCCATTAGCCATGTTGGTTCGTAATCAACATCATCAATATCTTGCTTGGAGGATATGCCAGTTAACACCATAATACTACGCAGGCCGGTATTAACCGCGCCTAGAATATCAGTATTTAAGCGATCACCAATGGCAATCGTATTTATGCTGTCAGTACCCAGTAAAGCCAATGCTTGTTGATACAATATTGGTTCAGGCTTGCCAATACTGATCGGTTTAACTCCAGTCACTGCTTCAAGTGCGGCTAATATGCCACCATTACCCATCACATCACCCAGTTCGGTCGGTAATGATGTATCAGAATTTGTGGCATAAAACTCAGCTCCAGCATTGATATTAAGTGTTGCGGTGGCTAGCTTATCCCATGTTAATTGACGATCTAACCCCGACACTACAATATCTGCACCCGTAATGCCTTTATCCGGCTGATTAACTTGATAGTTTTCCGTCAGGGTGAAGCCGTGTTCAATCAATGGTTGGCGCAAGCCGTCTTCACCTATCACAAACACCCGTCGCTTATTCTTTGGAAGATGTTCTAGCAAGTATTGAACAGTTGCCATACTTGAGGTCAAGATCTTGTCTATCGGCATGGTGACATTCATCTTGGCTAATTTATCAACATATTGCTGCTGAGTAAGGCTGGCATTGTTGGTGGCTAAAACATAAGGAATTTCGAGCTCGTTCAATGTTGTGAAGAAGTCCTCTAAACCATCAATAGGATTATTACCGTGCCATAAAACACCATCCATATCTATGATAAATCCGCCAATATTGTCAATTTTCTGCATAATAACCCTTATAATTCATCATGTTTTTGCGCCAAGGTACAATTCTATGATAGCTTGCCATAATTCAATTATTCATGTCTAGTACTAATCTATGGGCAATACGTAAGAGGTACTCATCCGTCAAATTGACATGAGCCCTTGATTTGACTTATAGTACCGGGGCGTAATTTTAAGCGTACTTACAATAATTATTTTTTCAGGAGCATGTCAACATGGCAAAAGCACTTATCCAAATGGCCCTAGATTCACTAGATTTTGATGCAACAGTAGCACTTGCAGAACAAGTAGCACCTTATGTTGATATTTTAGAAATTGGTACACCTTGTATCAAATATAATGGTCTTGAACTTGTTACTGCTTTAAAAGCAAAATTCCCTAACAAACTTCTTTTAGTTGATCTTAAAACTATGGATGCTGGCGAATACGAGTCAACTCCTTTCTACGA
>DAOUSV010000072.1 GCA_030627065.1 Piscirickettsiaceae bacterium
GTCCTGCCGACTTAATTGGCGCAATGAAAAAAATTCAATCGCAAAGCACCTCAAATCCTAGTTCAGTTTCACAAGCTGCCGCTGTTGAAGCGCTTAATGGTAGCCAACAATGTATCACCGACATGCTCAAACAGTTTAAAAAACGCCATGACTATGTGCTTGCAAGACTCAATGCAATGGAAGGAATGGAAGCCATTGCCAGTGATGGAACATTCTACCTTTTCCCTAATATAAGCAAAGTGTTAGAACGCATGCCTGATATAAATGATGATCTTGAATTTGCCGAAGCATTACTGGTAGACCAAGGCGTTGCACTTGTGCCCGGCACCGCATTTGGCTTAAAAAACCATATTCGACTGTCAATTGCCACAAGCGAAGAAAATTTGAAAAATGCCCTAGACCGCATCGAATCATTTATTGCATAAATAAATGAAGATAGTGCTTGACCAATCAAAGTCATATCTCTATCATAGCCATCTTTCTGTTCCTCGATAGCTCAGTTGGTAGAGCATCGGACTGTTAATCCGCAGGTCCCTGGTTCGAGTCCAGGTCGAGGAGCCAACAGATTATAAAGGCCTAATATTGTAATGATATTAGGCCTTTTTTTATTGCCTTACCCCCCTCGTAAGTGGGGAAGTATTTTAAATCACAGGAACTGTATAATCCAGACTTCATACAGATACTTTAACGGAATAATATTATGATCGACTTGGTGAACCTACCATCATCATTTATCAAAAGTCGTCCCTACTTTAACGAACAGTTAATGATCGAATGGAGCCTGTCATCAAGAAACCATTTACCTTTATCTGTCTTTATCATTGAACTTGATAAGTTCACGTCATTCTCTAAAGTTTATGGTCAGGATAAAGTAGATGAGTATGTTCAATCGCTCGCTTCTGCATTACAAAACATACTGAGACGCGAATCTGATTTCATTTCGCAAGATAGTCCATCTAAACTTATATTTCTCTCCGCAGATATGAGCTTCAAGCAGGCTACTAAATTTGCTGAAAAATGCCACTCTATAGTAGCAACGCTTCAGGCTCCAAATAAAGTTCAAACAAAGCCAAATAAAATAACAATCAGTATTGGTTATGCTTCCTGTGTAGCAGAGTCTAAAAGCTGTGAAGGGCCACAGGCCTTTTATAATTCCGCAATAAAATATCTTATTCGAGCTCAGAATAGTGGTGGAAACAACTCTAAATCTTCATTAAAGTTTAAGTGAAAAATTTATAAGCATCACCCTTCTTTTTTTACACTATTACGAAGTAGTGACTATATTTAAAATCACTTACTCACTTCGCATTTAGCTTTCTGAATTAGAACATTTCGAAATCATCTGGGTTTTCTTCCTCAGCTTCTTTCGGCAATTTTAATATCTCTTCTACACTCATTCCCTGCATCACTAATTCAAACATTTTATGTTCTGCCGGCATAGTATATTTAGCCTTTATTTTTTCTTGTAACAATGACCATTCTATTGGATTGAAAAGCCGTGATTGATCTGCAACTAAAGAGGATAACTCTTCTAAAGAATGTGATACATGGCTTAAACGCTGCGTTAATTTATCATAAAACTGAAATGCAACAATTGCCTTCTGCATTTCTGATGAAACAGCTTCACATTGCTCTATTACAGAGTCCAAATCGTCATCCTGCTCTTTCTTTGTGACTATTTTTTCAATAACCTGAACGCGTGCCACCATTGTGCCAAATGTATCCGTTAATGTATCAACAGACTCATCACCTTCTTTCATTGACATTTCCATTTGAGCAACCGCAAGGTTCATCATTCGTATTGTTTCTTGTACTTGACTCCAATCTAAATCAGGTTTTTGGCTTGTCGATTTTGTCATTTTCTATCCTTAATCCTTACTTATTTATTTAAATGTATCACTAACTCATTCTAAATTTAACTTTTTTAATTTATATCGCAATGCCCTAAAAGTAATACCCAATTTTTTAGCTGCTGCTGTTTTATTCCAGCGTGTAGATTCTAATGCTTGCGTAATAAGTTTCCGTTCCTGATCTTCTAGCTGCGATTCTAAATCATTCTCTTGTATCAATTCTGACACTTTATTTTCAACCGCAACTATATCAGTATGATTTTTCTCTGGCAGCATCAAATCAGCTATAGAAATCTCATCACCTTCTAGCCATGTTAATGCACGCTCTAAGATATTTTCCAATTCTCTAACATTACCAGGGAAATTATATTCTTGCAGCGCTATCAGTGCTAATTTATTCAGGAAAGGAGATTGAACTTCATTACTCTCGGCTAGCTTTTGTAATATATGTTTCGATAATAATGAAATATCTTCTACCCGCTCACGAAGTGGTGGGACATGTAGCTCGATTACATTAACTCGATAGAATAAGTCTTCTCTAAACTGACCTTGTTTAACTTTTTCGGCCAAATTACTATGTGTTGCGCATAAGACTCGTACATTAATTGAGATTTCCTCATTTCCTCCGACTGGGCGAATAGACTTCTCTTGTAATGCTCTCAGCAATTTAACCTGCATTGCCAGTGGCAAGTCGGCAATTTCATCTAAAAATAATGTTCCACCATTAGCGGCCTGAAACAGCCCTTCTTTATCAGATATAGCTCCGGTAAAAGCGCCTTTTTTATGCCCAAAGAACTCACTTTCAACTAACTCAGATGGAATAGCACCACAGTTAATGGCGACAAAAGCAGAATCTGATCGTGCACCTTGCTTATGAATCAGTCGAGCAACAAGTTCTTTTCCTGTTCCTGACTCACCACTAATATAGACTGGCGCTTGGCTTCGTGCCAGCTTAGCTATTTTCTTTTGCACACCTTGAATAGCTGGTGTTTTTCCTAATAATGTTTTTTCAGCACCATCCTGACTGTCCGTAACAACATCATTCTTACTCGCTAACTTTAGTGCTGTATTCACTAAATCACGTAATACTTTAAGCTTTAAAGGTTTTGATACAAAATCAAATGCACCAGCTTTAAGAGCTAGTACTGCAAGCTCCATACTGCCATGTGCGGTGATCAGTGCAACAGGAATTTGTGGATATTTCTTTTGCATCATTTTAACTAAATCAATACCATTACCATCAGGCAACCGCATATCTGTAAGACAAATATCAAACAACTGCTCATTCAATGCCGTATGTGCTTGCTCAATAGTTTCTGCGGTACGACAATCAACACCCATATTCTCTAATGTCATCAATAACAAGTCCAAAATATCTGGTTCATCATCAATAATGAGTGCTTGAGGTCGCATTACACTTTTCCTTGTTGTTCAGAATTAAATGTCACTCTAAAAAAGCCTTTATTGCCTTGCTTGGCAATATAATTAAGTCGCAAACCGTTAGCTTGTGCCATTTCTCGAGCGAGGAATAAGCCCAAACCAATCCCACCTGTCCGCTCGGAATAAAATGGTTCAAATAACTGTGGCAATGCTGTTTCAGAAACACCTGGCCCATCATCCATCACATCAATGATTATTTCATTATTTACCAGCCCCATACGTACCACGACTTGAGGTGATTCAAGCGTTGCAATCGATGAGCTAGAATAATGCCATGCATTACTACACAAATTAACCATAATTTGTCTTAATTGTTCTTGATCAACACGTACTTGCGATAATGGCACAGCGGTAATTAGCCGCATAGCAGGTTTAGGGATGTTTTCATTATTACAAAACTCATCAACAAAGCTCTCTAACCAAAGAGACAGTAAAAATGTCGATTTATTCAATATTTTTCGCCGACTCAATTGCAGTACTGTATCTATAATTCCGTTAACACGATCACTTTGTCTTTGAATAATATCTAAGAGCTTTTGGTCCTTTTTATCAATAGTCTCCGATTCATTTAATAACTCTGCCGCATGGTTAATCGCACCTAATGGGTTTCTAACCTCATGAGCAATACTGGCCGCCATTCGACCAAGTGATGCTAACTTCATCTGCTGAGCCTGTTGCATTAATTCCGAGGTGTCATTTAAAAAAATAAGCGTATCACCATCTTCCATCTTAATCATTTGTGGCAAAACTTCAGCAAATCCAGGTTGGGGTTGGAATTCATGAGTTGCATCCACCAGACCTAGCCGCCAATGCCCCAATTGCCGAAGAAGTTCGGGTAGCTGCGCAGATAAAGCTTCACCATTAATACTGTCACTAACCCCCAACAAGGCTTGAGCAGACTGATTGCTTGAATAAACGGTATCATGTTCATCAACGACCATTACCCCAAGCAGTAACCGCTCAACAATATGTTTATTTAACATTGTCAGTCTGCTTGCATCATCGGCATGCTGTTCCGCCAGTTTCTCAGTTGTTCTAAGTCGGCTACCTAATACTTGCGCCATCAATGCCGTAGCAAAGAACGTTGCACCTAATAGCCCTGCATGACTATATTTAATATTATCTTCACCGCTTATCTGGCTATAAACAGCTTCCAGCAATACTGCTAAGGTTGCAATCGCGGCTACAAAGCCAGCTAATCGCCCTGGAATCAATGCTCCGCCTGCAACCACGACAACAACCAGTAAAGACCCCACACCAGTTGTTAAGCCGCCACTGCTATGAATCATGACAATAATTATTTCTATATCAATAATTAATTGAAGTGTTACTTGTGGTGCAAACCGACCCCATCTTTTTCTCGTTAATACTAATAAAACACTGGCAATTAAGACATAAAGTAGGCTTACATAGAGATAGAGGTCAGCATCAGAGCTACCTAAAAACTTAGGGGGTAATTTAAAATAAAAGGTACTAAATAACGCCACAGATAAAAATAAGCGATAAACAGCTAATACCGTTAATTCATACCACGATTCCGGCGTAGAGCTATTCTTTACTCCAAAGTCAAACAATTGCATTGATTTAGTTATTTAGATTCATCAAGATGTTCTTGAGAGCAATAATAATCATCGCTCGACCTTAACGCTTCTTGTTCAAGAATATGCAATTTACAATGTTTACATTGCACCATTTTTTCACCAATCAACGGAGCTTGTTGTCTGTTTTTTCGTAATAGATTTCCGATAATAAAGTACAGTAACAATCCAATTGCTATTAGAACTAAAATTCGCATTTTCAAAACCTCAAGTCATAAAAAAAGGGCATCCTAAACAGGATACCCTTTTCTGTTATTTCATGCTGAAACCTAATTTACTTTTTCTTACGAGAAGCACTCTTACGTTCATGTTCAAGCAATAAACGTTTACGAACACGTAATGAGCTTGGTGTAACTTCTAACAACTCATCTTCACCAATAAACTCTAAAGCTTGCTCTAAGCTCATACGGATAGGTGGTGTTAAGTTAATCGCTTCATCAGTACCTGAGGCACGTACGTTGGTTAATTGCTTACCTTTTAATGGGTTTACCACTAAATCGTTATCACGTGAGTGAATACCGATAACCATGCCCTCATATACAACGTCATTATGACCTATAAACATACGACCACGATCTTGTAAACTGAAGATTGAGAAAGCAACCGCTTTACCTAGACCGTTAGCAATCATCACACCATTGCTACGTTCACCAAAGTTACCTTCTTTCACGGGTGCATAGTGATCAAATACACTAAAGATTAAGCCTGTGCCTTGAGTTGCAGTTAAGAACTCTGTGCGGAAGCCAATTAAGCCACGAGAAGGAATAATAAAGTCTAAACGTACACGACCTTTACCATCTGGTGCCATATCTTGTAATTGCGCGCCACGTTCGCCTAGTTTTTCCATGATTGAACCTTGATGCTCTGCTTCAACATCAGCAGTTACCGCTTCATAAGGTTCTTGTTTTACACCATCAACTTCACGAATGATAACTTCAGGACGAGATACACCCATCTCAAAACCTTCACGACGCATATTTTCAATCAATACTGATAAATGTAATTCACCACGACCTGATACTCGGAATTTATCTGGATCAGTTGGAATTTGTTCAACTTTTAATGCTACGTTATGAATTAATTCACGATCTAAACGTTCTTTAATTTGACGTGTTGTTACAAACTTACCTTCTTGACCCGCCAGTGGTGAATTATTCACTTGGAAAGTCATTGTTACAGTAGGTTCATCAACTGATAATGGCGGTAATGCTTCAACTTCTGATGGATCACATAATGTATCAGAAATATTAAGCTTATCTATTCCCGTAAAGGCGATAATATCACCGGCTTCGGCAGTTTCAACTTCTTCACGTTTCAAGCCCATAAAGCCCATAACAGTCAATACGCGAGCATTACGTTTATTACCTTCAGTATCGACAATAGTCACTGGTGTATTTGTTTTAACTTTACCGCGTTCAATACGACCAACACCGATAACACCAACATAGCTGTTGTAATCTAGTGAAGATACTTGCATCCGGAAAGGACCTTCCGTATCTGCATCTGGTGCTGACACTTTATCCACAACCAATTGGAATAAAGGCTCCATATCACCCTCACGAACCGTATCTTCTAAACCAGCGAAACCGTTTAAGCCTGATGCATAAATAACATCAAAGTCTAACTGCTCATCGGTTGCATCAAGGTTAGCAAACAAATCAAATGTTTGATCTAATACCCATGATGGACGTGCACTAGGCTTATCAATTTTGTTAATAACAACGATTGGTTTCAAACCTAATGCTAATGCTTTTTGCGTTACAAAACGCGTTTGCGGCATTGGGCCTTCAGATGAATCAACTAATAGCAATACTGAATCAACCATTGATAGAACACGTTCAACCTCACCACCAAAATCAGCATGGCCCGGTGTGTCTACAATATTGATATGGTAGTCATTCCATTTTACCGCTGTATTTTTAGATAGGATAGTGATGCCACGTTCTTTTTCAAGATCGTTTGAATCCATCACGCGCTCTTGTAATTCCTCATGGTCACTAAATGTGCCCGATTGGCGTAACAATTCATCAACCAAGGTTGTTTTACCGTGATCGACGTGAGCAATAATTGCGATATTTCTTAATTTTCTAGTAGTAATAGTCATTAGTTATAAGTTCTGTATGTGAATGCTGTTCGCATATAAAAATGTAAAAGAGATTATTTCTTCAACTCATCAGTTAAATGAGGTGTAATTCTATTTAAAATTTGTTGCTGTATTCGCAGGTTA
>DAOUSV010000106.1 GCA_030627065.1 Piscirickettsiaceae bacterium
CAATTTAGTGCCAACACGATCCATAATATGGTAGTGTTCGAAACCTTCATTCTGAATACCCAATTCAAAACCAGCTCGCTGAGAACGGCTTATTTTTGGTAACCAACTAAGCGCTTGAACTTCTGGGTGCGCCGCCAAGACTATATCAGCAAACACTTTAAACTCTTCACGACTGACAAGTAAGCTACCCTCAAAATAGGCTTTCATTGCTCTAGCAATGTCTACTTTTGACTGCAATACCAAGCTGAATGTTTTAATACTTTTCTCAGCTTCAGCGGCAAAGGTCTTATGCGTCTGAACTTCATGTGTATCACGAATTCCTTTATAGCCTGAACAAGCCACACCATTGATAATAAGAAAGATTATTATTGGTAGAAATAGTGTTTTAAGGGTCATTAACTGTATTCTTTAATTTTATGATTGTCATACAAAAAACGCCAGTGACAGAATTATTAAGCAAGGTAACGTTGAACAAGCGTTATTAAGTCATCACCCGTAAATGGCTTGGTAATATAAGCATCGGCGGTCGCCACTCCCTGTTCAATTTCAGCTTCAGATGCTAAGGCAGACACCATAATAATGGGAATACCTGAACAGCCCGCTAACTGTTTAATTTGCTTACACGCATCAATGCCATCCATATTAGGCATATTAACATCCATTAAAATCAAATCAGGACGCCTATTTCTAACCGATGATATACATTGAATACCATCATCCACACACACAAGCTCATAGTCATCCTCAAGTAACTCTTCTAATATAATTTGATTCATCGGCTCATCATCAGCCGCAAGAATATAATACTTTGTCATACTTATCCCTTATATCTATAATTTATGATTGAAGAAAAACTTTAGCAATGACCTTTCGCCCCTCATTGGCATAGGTCAACTTATCAAAACTCATCAGGTTGGCAGTTGCAATTCCTCGACCATGATTATCTGTTGCTCTATCGGCACTAAAAACAATATACTTCTGCCAATCAAACCCATTACCTTGGTCTTCAATACTCACAACGACCTCTGCATCTGTTCGATTAAGTATCACTTTAACTGACTTGTCTCTATGCTCTTCTGTGGCCAATTTAGCCGCCACATGAGCATGTAGTTTCTGCTCGTCAATTAACCGTGTTTTATCGTCATAACTTAAACCTGCATGACCAAACTCTAGCGCATTAAGCATTAGCTCTGTCAGCCCTGTTACAGCATCTGTTGGCGAAGGAAAGGCACATGATAACAAACTGGCAAGTGAGTAACATTCCTTGATGGTTGAAAAATGAAACTGACCACGCTCTAGTAATGAGATAGTCGATGGATATTCAGCAATATCTTGTGCTAGCTTTTTAAACCGAACACGATCCGCTACGGCAGCCCTGACCACCGAACGAAACATATCTTCCTTATAGGGCTTGGTAATGTAGTAATAAGCGCCCGCCTCAATGCCTTCAATAATTTGTTCATTCTTAGCACTGGCTGTTTGTAGAATTGTAGGAACATATTGCAACACAGGATGAGCTTTCATCCTTCTTAACACCTCCATCCCTTCCATTTTCGGCATCATTCTATCCAATAACACTACATCAAAGTCATTCGGTGATGCCTCTAATAAAGCCCACGCTTCTTCACCGTCACTTGCGGTAGTAATCACATAACCATCATCGTGAAGAAATTCTTCTATAATCATTAAATTATAATCTTCATCATCGACAGCAAGTACTGATACGGGCTCTAGTTGCTTACTCATTATTATGTTTCCTTACTATCTGATTGTTTTGCTATGGTGAATTTAACAACGATACCACTACCACTATTATTCTCCGCCCATATCTTACCATGGTGAGCCGCCATTATTTCTTTACAAATTGCTAAGCCTAAACCTGTTCCACCTGCACCTGTATCGGTTTTTGAACTTTGAATAAACTGATCAAATATTGCTTCTAATTCATTTTCTGGCACACCTGCACCCTGGTCAATAATACTAAATAACAGCCTTTCATCCTCAGCATCTTCAATCACAATCTTAATTTCGGATGATTCAGGGCTAAATTTAATCGCATTAGAAATGACATTAGCAATCACCTGGGCTATTTTGTCATAATCATAGTAGGCATGTGTATTTTCCACCTGAGATTCGACACTCAACTGGATAGACTTCTCATCTAACTTGGTAGTAAATTCAGTCAGGATTTTATCAATAGAGACTCTTAAGTCTTGCCGCTTAAAAGAATAATCCATTTTTCCGGCTTCCAGCTTCGCCAAATCAAGTAGGTTATTTAGTAAGCTCATTAAGCGCTCACCACTTTCATTAATATTGCCCAAAAACCGAGCAACCTTTTCAATTGATTTTTGCTCTAAGGGTATTTTGCTAATTTGTTTAGAACCAAACTTAGAAAAACTGAGAATTGAGTGCATTGGCGTTCTAAGCTCATGTGACATATTGGCTAAAAAGTCTGATTTTGCATGATTAGCCTGTTCAGCCACTCTCTGAGCCTGTTCAGCTCGCTCCTTTTCTGCACGCAATTCTTTCGTTTGTTCGTCAACAAGTGAAAGTAGACTTTTTTCTAATATTTTCTGTTTAGTAATATCAGTCCTAATACCGACATAGCGGTTAATCTTCCCCAACTCATCTCGATAAGCCACAATGGTAGTATCCACCCAATATAAAGAACCATCTTTAGCTTGATTACATACTTGTTTATGCCAAGACTCTCCTCTTGCCACCGTTCGATACATCTCTGTCCACATAGATTTAGAATGATGGCCTGAGCTCAATAAACTATGATTTTTTCCAAGCAATTCTTTACGACTATACTGACTAATCTCACAGAATTTATCATTCACATAGGTAATAGCACCTTTGCTATCCGTCATTGCAACAATTGAAGTGGTATCTAATGCCATTTGTTGCTCTAACAACTGCTGTTCATCTTGCTTTCGTTGACTGATATCTTGGAAGGCAATAGTCGCGCTTACAAACTTCCCTTCTTTATAGCTTGGTACTGCAGAAATAGAGACGGGCATTGCACTACCATCTTTACGCCAAAAGACCTCGCTATCAGTACGAAACGCTTCTTCTCGCTGTAATGAATGATTAATAATGCAGTCATGAGGCAGCAATGGAATTCCAGCTACTGTTTTATAGTGAATAATATCATGAAGGATTTTGCCGACTAACTCATCAGCTTTCCACCCTAACAATCGTGCAGCCTCTGGGTTGATATATGTGCAAAGCCCCTTCGCATCCTGCACATACACGCCATCAGCCATCGCATCTGTAATGCCTGAGAAGAATGATCTTTCTTCTGCCAGTAGCTGCTCAGCCTTTTTCCTATCAGAAAGGTCCATGACAATCGCATGATATTCGACGATTTTATTATCTTGACCCTTAAATGCGGTCAGTGTTAATAAAAAGTAGCGCTTCTCACCATTTTTATGGTGGTATATTACCTCTCCCTGCCAGCTGTTTTTTTCCGTAATCTCAGCTAAAATAATGTTTAATTCTTGTTCACTAGGAAAGCTTGGGGTAAGCAGTGTTGGATCAGATAATACCTGCTCCTTGGTATAGCCCAAATAGCCCAGCATTTTAGAGTTCACATCAGTAATAATAAAGTCGGCGTTACGTATAATAATGCCAACTGAGCGACCAATTGCTTCTTTATGATCCTTTAACTCTTTTTCTAACGTTTTATTAACCGTAATGTCGCGAAGAAAGAAAACGAGTACCTCTTCTCGCTTATCGCCACCAACAATATTACTCTCATCGAAATCATCGAATAAATCAATACTCTCTTCTATGATTTCGGCCGATGTAATATGTAATAAAATATCATGACCCTTTTTATGCCGTCCCACTAACGGCACATCTTCAGACTCTCTGCCTAATAAAAAACTACGAAGATAAATAGCGGCATTATTCTCGGCCCAATCCGGACATGGGATAAGATGAGGGAGCTGCTGTGTAATCACTTCAGCTTCGCTATAACCAAAAATAGTTTGAGCGGCAAGATTAAAGCTTTCTACCGTGCCATCCGGCTTGATGGTGATAATGCCATCTGCTGCATTATGCAACAGTGACGTAAGTTTTGTTTGAGCAGTAATTAAATCATGACCAATTTGAGTGACTTCAGTATTCTGAGCTTTTAGCTGCTCAATTTCTTCTAATAAGATAGAAACGGACTCTGTACTTGTATTTTCCTTTATTTCACGATCATCACTCATGATCTAAGCCTCCGTTATCTAAATGACTAACGGGTAAACTGACATGAATAGCCGCGCCACCTTCTCGACTATTTTCCGCCCATATTTCACCACCATGTGTCGTAATTATTTCCTTACAAATAGCTAAGCCGAGACCTGTTCCTCCAGCTTCAGTTTGGGTGCGTGAACTTTCTGTAAATTGCCCAAAAATTGACTTAAACTCCTTTTCTGGAATTCCGACCCCTTGATCACTCACCATAAAGTACAACATAGGTAAATGACTATTTAGTGCTTTCGTAATAAAGCCAGTAAGCGTAATTACCCCTGCTTCAGGGCTAAATTTAATAGCATTGGATAATAGATTAACAATAACCTGATGGAGCAGGTCTTTATCGGCCGTAATAATAAGTGATGATGCTAGCTTTAGTTCAATGTCTAACTTTTTATCGTTCAGAAAACTCGCTAATTCATTCACACAGTCATCCACAATCATATTAAAACTCAGCTCTTTTTCCAGCTTAACTTCTACTTTCCCAGCTTGCAGTTTAGACAAATCCAATAAATTATTTAACAATGTAAGTAGACGCTCTCCACTTTGGTTTATACGTTTAAAGTAGCGGCTTAACTTTTCCATATTATCATCGCCAACCTTTTTTTCACCAATGGATGAGAAGCTCAAAATACTATGCATTGGTGTGCGTAATTCATGTGACATTTTAGCTAAAAACTCTGTTTTTGACTTACTGGATTCTTCAGCGCTATTTTTGGCCTGCTCAAGTTCTATTTTTTGCAGCTCAAGGGACTCTTCGAACTGCTTTTTCTGTGTAATATCCGTACGAATGGCAATATAGTGAGCCAGCTTGTTATTGCTATCCAGAAAGCCAATAACAGTCGTATCAACCCAATATAGAGAACCATCTTTTGCACGATTACACACATCATGATGCCAAGGTTTACCTTTGGCTAAGGTGCGATACATCTCTGTCCACAATGATTTGGGATGAAACCCAGAGTTTAATAAGCTATGATTTTGTCCAATAAGTTCTTCACGGCTATATTGACTGATATGACAAAACTTATCATTCACATAGGTAATAGTACCTTTTAGATCAGTCCTTGCCACAATTGAGCTAACATCCAGCGCAGCTTTTAAATCCAATAGTTCTTTTTTATCTGTTATTAATAGTGATACTGTCATCAGTAATTATTGAATAATGCTATGTCCCTATAGAAAATTATTCATATCCCCCATTAACTGCATAACTCTTTCTTCTATATTAAAACCATCACTATAAAGGGAATTTGATTTATCTTCAGCTGCAATTAAAATGCTAACTAATCGGTCTTCATCTGCAACCTTCATATCTAAATACTGAAAGGCATCTTCCATATCGACATGTAACCTCGTCAAAATCATCCCATTTTTACCTTCATTATCCTTATACATCTTTTCAACATCCATCAAGACTTCTTTCGATGAGATTAATAATTGATTTAACGCGACTTCGATTTCTAATGATTTTGCACGCGCCTCTGCCGCATCACCTAAAAAACCAATATTATCTTTCATTC
>DAOUSV010000184.1 GCA_030627065.1 Piscirickettsiaceae bacterium
AAAGCCGAAGGTCGTTCAACGCTGGAATTGTTTTTGCATCATTTTGCTTTAAAAAATACACAAGTAAAACCACATATTGTCATTGGCGATAATCAACAAGGTATTAAAAGTGTTTCCGGAAATCCTAATGCGATTGCTTATGTTTCGATAGGTTCAGCCGAATATGAAGCAACGCATAATGTCCCGATTAAATTGTTGCCGCTTGATGGCATCGTCGCGTCGGTTGCCAATGTGCGTAACCGTAGCTTTCCTTTATCGAGACCTTTAAATCTTATTACACGCGAAGCACCTACAGGCATAGCAAAAGAGTTTATTGAATTTGCACGCTCCGTACAAGTTAACGATCTAATTGAGGCACAATACTTTGTCCCTATCGCGCACTGATCAACAACTTGGCTTAATGCTACGCCTTTGCGCCTTGGTTTCAGCGGCTATCGTACTGCTGATTGTAATCTTTTTGTTGCAGGAATCATGGCCCGTTTTAAGCCATGTATCAATAAGTCGGTTTATCAGTGATGCTTCATGGCACCCAGCACAAAGCCTATACAATATAACGCCAATGCTTTCAGCAACCTTACTGTCTACCTTGGGTGCCTTGTTACTAGCCACGCCACTTGGCATTGCCTCTGCTCTATTCAGTCGCTATTATGCGCCGCCCGCTGTTGCCATAGGGTACCGACGTTTAATTGAATTACTCGCAGGTATTCCTTCTGTCGTTTACGGCCTTTGGGGATTAACCACCTTAGCGCCTTTAATCGCTCAGCTACACCCGCCTGGCGTGAGCTTATTAACGGCGATGTTAATACTGGCGCTGATGATTCTGCCGACTATTGCCTTAACTGTTGATTCCGCGCTCCTTGCTGTGCCCATTGCCTATCATCAAGGTGCCGCAGCACTGGGCTTATCTCGCTGGGCGACGATAAAAAGTGTTGTTTTACCTGCCGCGCATTCAGGTATTACATCGGGGATTATATTAGCCGCTGGACGCGCTATTGGTGAAACCATGGCTGTGTTAATGGTCGCGGGTAATGTGGTTCAACATCCACACAGTCTGTTTGATTCGGTGCGTACACTCACCGCTAATATTGCCTTGGAAATGTCTTATGCGATGGGCGACCATCGTGCCGCATTATTTGTTTCAGGACTAGCGTTAATGCTGATGGTTTTATTATTAGTCAGCAGTGCTGAAATAGTAAAAAGGCGCTCAGCATATGTCTAAAAATAGCATAGCAACTTTGTTAATATGGTTTTCCGCATTGCTGGTGACAGCGGTATTTTTATGCTTACTGGTAGATATTATGCACCAGGGATTAGCTGGTATTTCGTGGTCATATCTTATCGAAGCGCCACAAGACACAGGACGTTCCGGCGGAATCGGCTCGATCATTGTGTCGACGGGGTTAATTTTATTGGTTGCTATGGCAGTATCCGCTCCCTTAGGTTTAGGCACCGCGATTCTGCTCACTGAATTTATGCCACAAAAAAGCACTTTTTCTGCTTTTGTTGAACGTAGCTTGGATGTGCTGGCCGGTATTCCTTCTATCGTTTTTGGTTTATTCGGCAATGCCTTCTTTTGCATTTATTTAGGCTTAGGGTTTTCCATTTTATCAGGTGGCTTAACGCTGGCTTGTATGGTGCTACCCATTATCATTAGTACAGCTACTCAAGGTTTACGCGCGGTACCTAATGATTATCGACTATCGGCTGCCGCTTTAGGCATGACGCGTAGCGCATCGTTATTACATTTACTGTTGCCAGCAGCTACTCCGGCGCTTATTGCTGGTTTAATGCTAGCGATTGGCAGAGCCGGTGCTGAAACTGCCGCGCTAATCTTTACCAGTGGCTATGTCGATCGTATGCCCGATTCATTAATGGATTCGGGGCGGGCATTATCGATACATATTTACGATCTATCCATGAATGTCGCGGGTGGTGATACCAATGCCAATGCAGCCGCGTTAGTGTTGATCACACTTTTATTTATCATCAACAGTGTTTCCACTAGCTTGGCTAATCACTGGATGCACAGGAGAATTATCCGCTTATGAATCCCTTATTTATAGAATCAGAAACGCAGCTAGACTTAGCTGAACACAAAACAGTAACCGACAGCTATACTTTAGGACCTATACAAACAGGGGCTTCTTGCTGTGTACCGAAAACCTTATTCAGTATTAAAAATTTATCACTAAACTATGGCTCTAAGCCTGCCTTAAAAAATGTTTCTCTGGATATTTATGAAGGTTGCATTACCGCGCTAATCGGGCCCTCAGGTTGCGGAAAAACCAGCTTTCTATCGACTCTAAATCGCTTAACCGATCTGATTCCTGATTGCCAGGTCACAGGTGATATTCGTTTTAATGACACCAATTTACGTGATCCGCACTTAGACGTCTTAAGTTTACGTCGTGATATCGGTATGATTTTCCAAAAACCCGTCCCTTTTCCCTTATCTATCCGTCGGAATATTGAGCTCTCTCTGCGTGAACACGGCATCAATAAAAGCAGTGAATTAAACGCAATTGTGCAACAGGTTCTACAAGATGTCGGTTTATGGGATGAAGTAAAAGACCGCTTAGATTCATCCGCACTGGCTTTATCAGGGGGTCAGCAACAGCGTTTATGTATTGCGAGAGCCTTAGCTTTACAGCCAAAAGTGTTATTAATGGATGAGCCGTGTAGTGCTTTAGATCCGCTTTCTTCTGCGGTAGTAGAAGATTTAATTAAACGTTTACAAGGGCGCTATACCATCATCATCGTGACTCATAATTTAGCCCAAGCTAAGCGAATTGCTAATTATGCTGGGTTTTTCTGGGTCAGCGAGCGTGCCGGTTGTTTAATTGAGTTCGGACAATGTAAGCAAATTTTTGAAGCACCAGCTCATGAGCTAACAGCCGCTTATATAAATGGAAGCCGTGGGTAATCAAATAATATTCTGATGCCCCCTTACTTTGGCTAAAAAAATAGACTTCTTAGTAACTGATGTTACGCAAAGCCCCTATTTTTCAGCTCTGATTATATAACACCACGTATCCCGTATGAAACTTGCGTAATACGGGCTACGATGGCTACGGTTATTTTGTTTTTAACCTCGGTGAAAAAACTATTTTCACACGGAATTATATAAAGCAGACTAAAGAGGCTGTGAAAGTATTCAATAATAACC
>DAOUSV010000042.1 GCA_030627065.1 Piscirickettsiaceae bacterium
ATCAATTAAAACATGGCAACGTTCATGACATTGTTCAAGCCCTTTGCCCCGTTCTGCAGCTATTTCTAACTGTTCCGATAAGTTATCAAGACTTTCCATTAATTCAATAAGTTTCGGTCTAACACCCAAATTATCACGTAAAGAAAGCCAAGGTACTCGCTGTTCTTTATCACCAATACTTAGGCGGAATGTTCTCATTACCGCTTCTATTTTATCGGCATAATCTCTAATTTTAGCCATATCGCTAGCATCTTGTTCCATCTCACGGATGCTATCTCGGCAAAGTTCATGAATTTGGTGGCTACTAATTCGATTACCTAAAAACTGTGTAGCAATTTCAGGAAGTTGATGAGCTTCATCAATAATATAGGCATCGGCACTAGGTAATATTTCGCCCTGACCTGATGCTTTAAGTGCCATATCTGACATTAAAAGATGATGGTTAATGACTACTATATCGGCTTCTTGGGCTTTTCTACGTGCTTCGCTGATAAAGCATTCAGTTGCATTTGGGCATTCTTGGCCAAGGCAGTTATCAATTGTTGATGTTACTTTTGCCCATAATGATGAGCTGTTTTCTAATAAATTACTTTCACCTAAGTCACCCGTTTTTGTTTTTCCTGACCACTCTTCTAACGCTTGCAAAGTTGCATAATGTGGCTTTTGTAAGGGATCACCTTGTGCCATTTCTAGCCGATAGTGACATAGGTAATTGCTTCTACCTTTCAATAACGCCGCTCGAAATGAGATAGATAATGCTTTGCGAAGCATCGGTAAGTCTTTATTAAATAATTGATCTTGTAAGTTTTTAGTGCCTGTTGAAATGAATACTTTTTGACCGGATAAAATAGCAGGAGCTAAATAAGCATATGTTTTTCCTGTACCTGTTCCAGCTTCAGCAACTAATACTGTTGCTTCTTCTAATGTTTTCTCAATGGCCTGTGCCATTTCCAATTGCTGTGAACGAGGTGCGTAACCATCAATATGTTGCGATAACAGCCCGCCCTCACTAAATACATGTTCAATATCTTGCATTTTACAATCCTAACCGTATGTTTATTGCCCAGATAGCAAGGCTACCACTGCTAAAAAAGCTAACAAGTGCAAATGTCGCTTTAAGCTTATATTTCTGAATTAGCTTTTGTTCTGGGATATTCGATAATATAAAAGCTTGATCTGTATGAGAGCTATTCGTTAACACGTGCAATTGATCCATTTTAGTTTGTTGTTTTCGTTCTTGCTTAACTTGCCATTCTGCTGTTTTTCTAGCACGTTCCCATTCTTTTTGGCTTACATTACCATCTCGATTACTATCAAATTTATTTAGTAATTCTTTAGGTTCACGCTTCCATAGTTTAAGTAATTCAGTGATATGTTCTTTTATCTTTTTTTGTTCTATATTAGCAACTGATTTAAAATGGCCTATTGCATACAGTAATTCACTTTCAAATAATAACTCTTCAGTAAACCGTCTCTTTTCTAATGGTTTATACCAAGTACGCTTATGCGTGGTGATCACTTCTGCATTATCCGGGTCAATAACACACTGCCCCGTATCGTCTTTTAACAAAAACAATTCTTCACTTGTTTGCTCTTCGACAACTTTCCAATATGATTTTGAGAGCTTTTTTGAGTTAGATGTTCTTATTTTTTCTTCTATCTTGTAATGATACCAAACACAGGTCTTAGCTGATAATGGTGAGGTAACTTTAGGACCTTCCATTAATAAGGATTGTCCTATTAGTTCAATATAGCCCTGTGCTGCACTTCTAATTTTAGCCGTAGGCGTATTTTCAATCTTGCGGGCATTTTTATACCAACGCATCATCCAATAAAAAGAAAATGGACAAACAGTAATACAAAAAGCCATTATTGGCCAAAACTCATCGGGCTCAAGCTGTAATAATAGCTTTTCGACAGATACTGAAAAGTCTTGAAACACTTAAATTTAACTCTTAAATAACTGATTTACACTGACATCTGTTTTTTCATCATTCGAAAACTCTAACAAGCTATGATCGCTAAAGTTAAATATTCGTGCAATCAGTACATCGGGGAACTGTTCAATACGAACATTATTGTTATTGACGCTTTCATTATAGAATTCACGACGATCGGCAATATCATTTTCCAATCCTGTAATACGAGACTGTAAATGCTGGAATGTTTCATTGGCCTTAAGTTCAGGATATGCTTCCGCAACAGCAAATAAGCTACCTAAGCCCATGCGTAAAGCTCCTTCTGCTTGACCTAATGCGGGAATGTCGCCTTGTTGTCGGGCTGAAGCAACAGATGAGCGCGCTTTCATCACCCTTTCAAGGGTTTCCTGCTCAAACGTCATATACTGCTTACAGGTTTCGACTAGTTTCGGAAGCTCATCATGACGTTGTTTAAGTAACACATCTATATTAGCCCATGCTTTGCTAACACTATGCTTTAAACTAACAAGGCCATTATAAATTGAAATAAGGTAAAAAAGAGATACTGCAGTTAAGCCCCAAAATATAAATCCAGATACAGTCATAACAATCACTCCTTTCGATTAATTGCTATGATTATCCCATATTTCTGACTCTTGGCCATTTTCTTGCGTCCAAACTAATTGAGCAATAATTTTGAACTGGGCAATGGACATTGCACCTCGCTTCTTATTGCTACTCTCGGACTTGGTTTTTAATACTGACTCGATATCATTATGTGTTGCTTCATACATTTCAACCGCTTCATAAGCATCATCAAATAGAATTAGAACAACATTATCCCAACGACCATCAGGTTTGAGTTGTCCGATACGGGGTGTTGACCGGCTATCTTCAAATAAGACGCGACCTTTAATTAGAATACGCAAACCATCACGCTCATCCAAGCCAATGGCATCATAGCCTAGAGTTTGATCATCACTAAGCTGTAAATTTAATGCTTTTGCCACATCATAGCGTGCAATTTCACCGGTAACAGGCAATGTACTACCTGTCGTTTGGCGATATTTAGCGGCCAGATGACGTGTTTCATGCATTAATTTATCAATGGAATATAGGTCCATTTCAGGCTCAGGGTTAGTGTTCATCTTAGTTTTCAGTCATCTCAAAAAAAACGGTCTAACCGACTTAGCGGATAGACCGTTGATTTCTTGAGATAAAGACGCTATTTATTTAGCTTTTTTAGCATCTAAAGCTCTTTGGTAGTATTTATGTACCAATTTTTCTTGATTTTCTAATAAGAAATCAATGCTTGGCTCATTATTCATTGCTTTTTCAATCGCTTTACGCGTTGCTTCACGGTGAATATTGAATAAAGCTTCGTGATCTAAGTCTTCAACTTTTTCAACACCTGGGCTTAACCATACAGAAACGATAATACCTAAATCATTCGCTTTTTCTTTAGGAATTGTACCGTTACGAACAGCATCTAATACGCCATTTGAAATCGCGCCTTGCACTGTACCCATAAGGATATTTGTGTAAGCAGTATCTTTAACAGTAACCTTGCTAACCATGATTGTAGCTGGTTTAACCATCATATCTGTGTTCATTAATGATAAAACACGTGTATGACCTTTAACTTGGTCGCCTAAAAGTGTTGCAAATGCAGTACCGAATGGACCATCTAATTCGCCGATGATTACTTCAGGTTCTGCTGCTGTGAATGGTGGGCCACCTGCTAATAAACATTCGCCAACACGCATTGTCATTTTTTCGCTCATTGAATTTCTCCGAGATTAATTAACTAAAACCCGTCAATTATCCTTGTCTAATAGACATGTAGCAAGTATTGGGCTTTATAAGTCGTGCAAACAAAGATAAGATCACACTAGTTTTTAAGTGTTGAGATGAATAATGTCCGAAGAAAATACACCTTATTCGCGTATTGGTGGCGAGAAAGGCGTTCGACAATTATGCCAAATATTTTATCAAACCATGTGTGATACGCCACAAACTCAGCTAATTCGCGCAATGCATCCGCAAGATATTAAAATTAGTGAAGACAAGCTCTACCTGTTTTTAACCGGTTGGATGGGAGGTCCACAGTTATATGTTGAGAAATATGGCCACCCACGATTAAGACGTCGTCATTTACCCTTCCCTATTGGTATTGAGGAGCGTGACCAGTGGTTATACTGCATGGCTCAAGCATTAAAGCAGATGGACTTAGATGATCTATTATCACAACAGTTAATGAGTTCACTTGTGCAAACAGCTGACTTTATGCGCAATAAAGACGAACTATAGCCAGTTAAACCAGAGAGGTAATGTAACGAGGCTAGTTAGAGTTGTTACCGCAACTGCCGCAGCATAAAGCTGGCTATCAAGTTGATAGCGTTCACAGATAACAATACCAAATACCATAGTAGGCATGCCTGCTATTAATGTGACGATAATGATTTTATCAGCATCAAAGTTAATCATATGGCCTGCTGAAAACACAACTAATGGCACCACGATTAATGATATTAATACCACTGGGAATAATAGTTTTAGATAGTGGAAACGTAAACTATGCCAACGGATACTCATCCCTAAAACAATTAGCATCAACGGTACAACACCGCCTGCTAATGTCATTAAACCTGCATGTACAATTTCAGGCTGTTGGATACCGAATGTATTTAAAGTAATACCTATAATGACAGCCCATAGAGGCGGTACTTTGATTAATTCACGAAGCGGATGCACTTCTTTTGTATTATCACCATAGTAATGTGCGACCAACATTCCAAATGATAATAAAATAGGTGTGCATGCAAATAAATCATATTGCAATACTGTTGAACGTGTATGAGCACCGATGACTTGATCTAACACCGGCAAGCCAAGGTAGGTGGAGTTGGGGAAGGATGCGGCTAATAATAATGTACCAGTTTGCTTTCTCGATGCCTTGAAAAACCGAAGAACACACCACATTGCAATCAAGCCCGTTGCAATACCACAAGTCGCTAAAAATGATATTTGTAATGAAGATTGATTTAATGGCGCACGCCAAATCACATCTAAGACTAATGCTGGCAATAATATATAGAAAACAAGATCGGTTAATGTCCGGCGATGTGTTTGGCTTGTACTATGTGATGGCGCAATGCTATTCCATAAAGAACCACAAGCTATAATCAGTGACATTTGAATTAATACGGTGAGCATTTAGAGTATTTTTAATAATTTAAAGATACTTACATCCTACAGTTCAAAGCCTAAAAATAAAACAAGTAGGATGTATAAGGTCTTTTTTTATGATTAGACTTGCCTGATCTTCGACACCCTATATCTACCGAGATGTATCTAGAGGAGAAATAAGCAATAACCCTTTGTAATCAAAGATATTGCTAGGACTTAGCATCCCATAGTTTAAATTGAGTAGAATAAACTTCAATTGTATTTGCGTATCCGTGTGGGTGCAGGTATCGTTACCCTCATCTTCTATCATTATTGCTCGTCCAATAACCATTTTGAATAGGTCTCATACCCATGTCATTATCCAAACAGTTATTAATTTTAATTTCCTTTATTTTCTTCATGATTTTCAGTGTTAACTTTATATTAAGTATTGAAAATATTAAAAGCTACCTTGAGGTGGAGTCTGAAATTCATGTCCAAGATACAGCCACATCATTAGGCCTATCACTGAGCCCTCACATGATCGATGAACAAGACCCTATTATTCGTACTATGATGAATGCCATCTTTGACATGGGCTATTACAAGGAAATACGTCTAGTTGATATCGATGGTAAGGACTTAGTAACATTAATAAATACGGAAAAAATGGACAGTGTTCCCAATTGGTTAATTAGCATCATGCCTATGAAGCCAGCCACAGCTGTTTCTGAAATTAGCTCTGGCTGGAATATTACGGGGACTCTATATGTTACGACTAATCCTGGTTATGGTTATTTAAAACTATATGAACAAGCAAAAACCACCTTGAAATTCTCTTTAATTATATTCTTAGGTGCGCTTATATTACTGATTATTGCTCTACGATTCATATTGCAGTCTTTAAAAGACATTGAAAAACAAGCCAATGAAATGTCATCTGGAAACTTCACTATAATCAAATCATTACCATGGACTCTTGAAGTTAAAAGTGTTGCTCAATCAATGAATAGTATGTCAGATAAAATTGGCAATATGATTGCTAGGCTGAATATAAAACTAGAAACATTAAGTGAACGATTGAAAAGAGATCCTCTAACTAAACTTTTAAATCAAATCACATTTAACACCAACCTAAAACAAGCCTTAGTCGCCGGCCAGTCCGGCTACTCTGTTTTCATCAAATTTGATGACCTTTCTCTTATTGCCAAAGATAAGGGAAATAAAGCAGTTAATAAATTACTTGTCGATTTTGCAGTACTATTACAAAGAACAGAACAGTCAGGCTCTATTGCTTATCGTTTATATGGGTCCGAGTTTGCCCTTTTATTTGCTAACTGTGATAAATCAACCATGACGTCACTCATTGAATCTCTACAAAAAGACATTACTAAATTAGGCCTAAAAACAGGGATTAATGATTTGGTTCATATTGGTATTGTTCGGTTTGAACGCAGTAGTGATTTTGATAAATTATCACCGGCAATGTTAGAGGCCTATGAACAAGCGAGAAATATTGGTAGCAATGCCTTCTTTATTAAAGAAGATACAGTTAGCTCAATGAGTGACTTAGACTGGAAGTCCGCAATAAATAATACAATCAACCATAATATGCCAGAAATAACATTGACCTCTGACGCTTATAATTACGCAGAAAAAGAGCCTGTTAAAGTTATGCAAGAAGCCTTTACCATTGTTAAAGATAGTGTTGGCAATACCTTATCAATTGGTACATTCTTTTCTATGGCGCAAGGGTTTGGCTTAGAAGAAGAGTTAGATAAATGTATTATTAATAAAATAATTAGCTTAATGGAAAAATCCAAGCAATCTGTACCGGTGACTATTAACTTATCGATGACAGCCGTATCATCTGCATCATTTGCAAGCTGGTTACAAGAAAGAATAGCGTCATCACCCTTAAAGACTAAACTATTAACCTTTAGTGTTACAGCTTATTCAGCCCAAAAAGACCTTGCAAGTTTTACGAGTTTTAATTCCTTTGTAAAATCGTTAGGCGCTAAAACATTATTGAAGCGTTACTCATCAGATATTATCGCCATTGATTTATTAAAAGGACTTAATATTGACTATATTCGTCTAGCTCGTGATTTAACACATGATATTGAAGGGAATAGTACTAAGTCTGATTTACTAAATATTATGCAAGAGGTTGCACACTTGTTAGACATTAAAGTTATTGCAGAAAACGTCTCTGAAGATAGAGACTTTATGTTAGTCAAAGATGCTGGGCTTCACGGTATAGGACGGTAAGTCGTACCATTACTATGTTGATGCTACAACATCACCGTCGAAGCTTGTATGTTTTATTTATATTGATCAGCCTTAGTATTTCCTTACCTATTATTGCTGATTTAAATATCACTGAAATACTCTTAGCTAAGATAGAGTCTAAATATAATCACTTCGCTCGAGAACGTGTTGAAAATTGGCAGCAGCTTGTCAATACATCCCAAGACTTACCTGATCTGGAAAAGTTAGAGGTCGTAAACTCATTCTTTAATTCAAATGTTTTATTTATTAATGATTTGGCCTTATGGAATAAGGAAGATTATTGGGCAACACCATTAGAGTTCTTATCTATTGGCGCGGGAGATTGTGAAGATTATTCCATCGCAAAATACTTCACATTAAAAGAATTAGGAATGGATGAAAATAAAATTCGAATCACTTATGTTAAGGCCGTTGCTCTTGGTCAAGCTCATATGGTGCTGACCTACTTCGAAACTAAACGCTCCATTCCTTTAGTATTGGACAACCTTGATGCTGAGATTAAACCAGCTAATGAACGCACCGATCTTGTGCCTGTTTATAGCTTTAATGGTGAAGGACTTTGGATGGCAAAAGTACGTAGTAGCAAGCGAGTAGGAGACTCTTCTCGCCTTTCATTATGGGAAGAACTAAAACATAGAATGGAAAAAGATTTAAAATAATTAAAACTCAAACTCAGTTAGAAATCGCCACGTTGTATCAGTCTTTTCTGAATCTAAGCCAAAAATCACAGCAGTTTCCCAGTGTAGTTTTTTACCAGTCCCAATACGAATATCACCCAATAAAGATGGGCCTAATCCTAAAGTATCTTCACCCGCATAGAATTCAACAGCAGGTTCAAAAAAGCGAGAATAACGGTACCGTGCTTGTAATGCTAATGCCGATTCTAATTCATTTTTTATATGGTCGCCCCATTCATAAATAGCCCAAATATTAGCTGTACCAATCCACCTTCCCCACTCTTTTTCTGCTAATAATCCTGTAGCAAACTCCCATTGGTCATCATCACGTTCTTTTTCAAGTTCGACAATAATTCCCCAATCAGCAGCGTATTCACCCTGCTCTGTTAATTGCCATTTTGCTTCAAGTTCAAAAGCGTCTAATTTAAAGTTATTATTTTCATCTTTTGCTATTAAATACCCTTCAATAAACAAGCGATCTGATAATGACTTCCCCAAACCAAGCCGATGTTTTTGGTCTCCATCAGCGGTAATCATCCGCCATTCAATTTCATGCTCTAATGCCTGCACATAAGGGTGATAAACCTTGTCAATTGTACTGCCATCAGCAAATGTCATACTAGGTAATAGCAATGTCGCAAGAAAAGCGTACTTTATCTTATTCATGAGAGTTCCTTAGCATTACGATAACGAAGCGTATTCAGGCTTAAAGCAATTGTTATTATTAAACTGCTACTATATAAAATCACCTGTATCGGTGTTGGTGTCGCTTCATAGCCTATTAGTGCATATAGCATTTGACCGAGTAACGAGCGTTCACCGATAAATGAAGATGTATTCCAAAGTGCTTGTTGACTCACTATGAAATCTGCTTGAATAAGCAATTGTGTTGCCTGTGAAATCATACCTCCGGCAATTAGAACAAGTATAAACAGACCTAGTTTAACTCCTTTATTCAACGAGAGATTACTAATCAAATAGTAAAAGAAAACACCAACACTAATACCGATGCCAGTGCCGACAATGCCACCTATAAGTACAGGATAAAACAGTTCAGGAATCGAACTGAACCCATTGATATATACAATAATTTCAGAGCCTTCACGTATGGTGGCAAGCGCAACGCAACTTAACATGCTCATAACCATGACTTGATGATATTTACGGCTTCTTAATGACACAATCAAGACAACAATAAAACTATAAATTAGGATGTGTAAACTGGCATTAACAAGCTCTTGACCAACACCGTCCATTGCCATAGAAACTGGGTTAATATTCATGGCATATATGACAGAACCAAGCAGTCCTATCAATAATGCAGCAGACAACCATGCTCGAGAAACAGTTAGCTTTTGACTCAAAGCCAATAACACACTGATAATCAGAGCGGCTTCAAGCACCTCACGTAAAATAATAATGACCGAATTTAACAGCATAATGATGACCTATTTAACAATGACTTTTCCCTGTGCTGTTTTAGGGAAAAACTCCCCAAAGAACGGATATTCACCCGCAGGTAAGGGGCCAATAAATACAATTCCTTTACTATTCCCCGGAATTACTTTTTCACGGTTCATTTCATAACTCTCAAATTCTTCGGCAGTATTGTCTTTATTAATGAACATCAATTTAACTTTAGTATTAACCGGTATTTCAATCTCACTTGGCAAGAAAAGGTGGTTTTTAATTTCAATTTCAATAATGGGTACTGCAAATACAGAACTGCTGATAAGTAGTGCCAACCAGATTAAATAACGATTCATAATCCACGCTCTTGTTGAATAGGAAAGGTAATAATAATTTTAAGACCGCCAAGTGATGATTTTTCAAGTCTAATATTTGCATCGTGTAGTGTGGCAATATGATGAACGATAGCAAGACCTAAACCACAGCCCACTGTTCCAGAGTCATGTTGATCACCATTCACTCGATAAAATCGTTCAAAAACACGTTCATATTCACTTTTGGGGATACCGTGCCCTGAATCTTCAACTGACAATTCAACCATGGTATTTGTGTGATGGATACTGACAATTATCTCACCATTATCTGGTGTATATTTATTCGCATTTGTAATTAAGTCCTGCACCAAGGTTACCATAGCAAACCGATTAGCCATCAATATACATTGCGGCTCACCTGTTAAACTGATTAACTGGTTTTTTATTGCTATTTGGTCGTAATATTGAGCTATAACTTCTTGTGTAATCGAACAAATATCTACATATTCTTGTTTTATCATCGCTTGATCTGGCGAATGCCGATACAGTGATAAAATCTGCTCAATAACTTGTCCCATACGTTCAACACCATCAACAATAGGCTGTA
>DAOUSV010000141.1 GCA_030627065.1 Piscirickettsiaceae bacterium
ATATTGGACGTTATTTGATGGGGTATTATAATTACCAAAGGCCCCATTCTTTTAATCTTGGTTTGCCTCCAGCTATTGCTGAGGAAAAAACCTTTTCTAGTGTCCGAGATTAGTGGACCACTACACTATATATATTTACAACTATCGTCAAAAAGAGAGAGTGCCATGACTACAATCAATTCAGTAGGGTTAAATATGAGTTTACTCTCTCAAAAACAAGCTATTGTTACTGTTCCACCGTTAAGTTCAATTAGTAATACGACAGAACTATCGGATAGCACAATCAGTCATGATTTGGTTCAGATTTCTAGCAGGGCTCAAAATATTCAGAAATTGAACGAAGAGTTTTTTTCTCATGGTTTTCAGTCATTCACAATCAGCCAAAGTTTTATTGATAGAATAGAAGAATACAGCCTCATCACCGCTGAGGAAGCAAGTAATCTTTCGGCTAATGTTATAAGTAGTGATTCTGACGATGAGCCTACCGATACTTCATACAGTGAGCGAACTATTAAACTTTATTGATGATTTTACCAAATCAGTAAAAAATGTTGCCCCTGAAAACACTCTAATTAACATATTACAGGAAGCCCAAGAGGTACTTGAAAATTTCAATACGCCAACGAAAAGAAGTCAGAATCTAGATATTTCTCAAATCAGCGGCCAACTACAAAGCTATATTGATACCTACGGCGAACAACTTCAAGAACATGATAAAACAGCATTTAAACAGTTGGTTGCCACGTTAGATATTGCTGAAATTTTAACCCCAGGCTCAAATACTACTGCTGAAATAAACAGCTATTTAGCCGTGACCAAGTTGTGACCTTATCTTTTTTGTAGTTAAAATATTAAGATCCGGAAGCCAAGTCTATTAGTCTCACTATCACCACATAAAAAACTAGACAACCCTAATCCAACTTGCTAATATGACTCTAACTTCTGTAAAACATCTTCCAAATTTTATATATTCCAAGCGTTTTCACGCATTAAAACCCCTATTATTAAAACTAAAATTCCCACACAGGTAACACATGAACTTAACTGAACTCAAAAAGCAGTCTGCTGCTCAATTGATGGATCTTGCCGTTTCAATGAAGCTAGACGGCTTGGCTAGAAATCGTAAACAAGATTTAATTTTCGCTATTGTTAAGGAGCATGCCAAACAGGGTGATGAAGTTACGACTACGGGCGTACTTGAATTATTACCTGATGGTTTCGGTTTTTTACGCTCTCCTGAAGCATCATATATTGCTGGTTCTGATGATATTTATGTTTCACCGAGTCAAATCCGTCGCTTTCATCTGAGAACTGGGGATACAATTACCGGTAAGATTCGTGCACCTAAAGATAGTGAACGCTATTTTGCTTTGGTTAAGGTAGATGAGCTTAACTATGAGAAGCCTGAAAAATCGAAAAGTAAAGTTCCTTTTGAGAATTTAACTCCTTTATTTCCTAATGAACGTTTTACGCTAGAGCGTGGAAATGGTAGTACAGAAGATATTACACCGCGTTTAATTGATTTAGCAGCACCGATTGGTAAAGGTCAACGTGCATTAATTGTTGCTCCACCAAAATCTGGTAAGACGATGATCTTACAGATGATTGCTCAGTCTATTTCTACCAATTACCCAGACAGTGATTTGATCGTTTTATTGATTGATGAGCGTCCTGAAGAAGTAACTGAAATGGTTCGTTCGGTTAAAGGTGAGGTTGTTTCTAGTACCTTTGATGAACCTGCAACACGCCATGTACAAGTTGCTGAAATGGTAATTGAAAAAGCAAAACGACTGGTTGAGCATAAACGTGATGTGGTAATTTTACTCGATTCAATTACTCGTTTGGCTCGAGCTTATAATACAGTTGCTCCATCATCGGGCAAAGTGTTGACGGGTGGTGTTGATGCCAATGCATTACAACGTCCGAAACGTTTCTTCGGTGCCGCTCGTAATATTGAAGAGGGTGGTAGTTTAACAATTATTGCCACAGCTTTGGTTGATACGGGGTCTCGTATGGACGAAGTTATCTTTGAAGAGTTCAAGGGTACGGGTAATATGGAGCTTCAGCTTGAGCGTAAATTAGCTGATCGTCGTATTTATCCTGCGATTAATGTAACTCGTTCTGGTACGCGTAAAGAAGAATTACTGACGGATTCTGAGGATTTACATAAATTATGGATCTTACGTAAGTTGCTTGCGCCTATGGATCCGCTAGAAGCGATGGAATTCTTGCTGGATCGTTTAAAAGCGACCAAAACAAATGCAGAATTCTACGATACGATGAAACGAGGCTAAACAATAAGTACTAAACTTATGGACACGCAGTTGCCGCCAGCTCTATTTATTATGGGGCCTACGGCGGCTGGTAAAACAGATTTAGCATTAGAGATTGCCAAATACTATCCAGTTGAAATTATTAGTGTTGATTCAGCTTTAGTTTATAAAGGCTTAGATATTGGTACAGCTAAACCTGAAGCTGATGTTTTACGCGAGTTTCCACATCATTTAGTTGATATTATTGACGCCACTGATTCTTATTCTGTTGGTGCTTTTCGTCAAGATGCATTGCGCTTGATGGCAGAGATCACCGCTAGAGGAAAAATCCCCTTATTAGTCGGCGGCACGATGTTGTATTTTAAAGCCTTGCAATATGGTTTATCTGATTTACCTTCTGCTGATCCTATTATTAGAGCTCGCTTAGATGCTGAGATTGAGCTGTATGGTTCAGCCTATTTGCATGAGCGTCTTGCCAAGATAGATCCTGTTTCAGCCGCACGTATACATAGCAATGATCCTCAGCGATTACAACGCGCTCTAGAAGTCTATGAAATCACAGGTAAATCATTAACAGAGTTGATTGCCCAGCAAAATGTAGAGGTGTTCCCATACCATGTTGTGAAAATTATTTTAAGTCCGTTTGATCGTGCTGTGTTACATCAAAGAATAGCCAAACGTTATCAAATTATGATGAGTAATGGCTTTATTGATGAAGTAAAAACCTTGTTCGAGCGTGAGGATTGTCATCCTGATTTACCTTCAATTCGTGCTGTAGGTTATCGACAAGCATGGGCGTATTTGTCGGGTGAGTATGATCAAGATACTTTGGTAGAAAAAGCAATTATAGCAACACGTCAGATGGCAAAACGGCAATTAACCTGGTTACGTAGTCAGAATGATGGGGTTTGGTTTGATAGTGGTGCAGGTTTACCTATGGAGCAAGTGATGCAATTTTTAACTGATCAATGTCCAGAATTGATGGTAAAGTAAGACCATAATCCTTAGAAAAATAATAAAAGTAGGAGAAAATAATGGCAAAAGCACAAACATTACAAGATCCATTCCTAAATGCATTACGCCGTGAGAATGTACCTGTTGCAATTTATTTGATGAATGGTATTAAATTACAGGGTCAAATTGATTCATTCGATCAGTTTGTTATTTTACTGAGAAATTCAGTCAATCAAATGGTGTATAAACACGCTATTTCGACTATCGTACCTGAACGGAATGTCACTTTTAATGTGGAAGATTAATGGAATTATTTGATCGCCCCAATAGTAATGCCGCGTTTGACGATTCATCGAAAAAAGAAGCGGTTGTTTTAGTTCACCTTAACTTTAATGATCGTAACTTTATAGAATCAGAACATGAGTTCATTGAATTAGTAAATTCAACAACGGCCAAGATCGCAACCATTGTTCATGGTAAACGATCGCGACCTGATCCCAAGTTTTATGCGGGTACTGGCAAGGTGCAAGAGATTAAAGAACAGGTGCTAGCAAGTCATGCAGCATTAGTGATTTTTAATCATGATCTTTCACCAAGCCAAGAACGAAATCTTGAAGAAGTATTAGAGTGTAGGGTATTAGGTCGAACAGGCTTGATATTAGATATATTTGCTCGACGTGCTCGCTCTCATGAAGGTAAGTTACAAGTAGAATTAGCACAACTTAAGCATATGTCGACTCGCTTAATTCGAGGTTGGACGCATTTGGAACGCCAAAAAGGCGGTATCGGTATGCGTGGACCGGGTGAAACGCAATTAGAATCTGATCGTCGTTTATTGAATCATCGAATTAAGTCTCTCAAAAAGCGTTTATCAAAAGTGCAATCACAGCGTGATCAAGGTCGTCGCTCGCGCCAACGTGCTGAAATACCAGTAGTATCCTTAGTTGGCTATACTAATATGGGTAAGTCAACGTTATTTAATAAGTTAACATCGGCTGACGTGTATGCCGATGATCGTTTATTTGCTACATTAGATCCAACATTACGTCGGATGAAACTGATGGAGACTCAAGCGTTAGTGATGGCTGATACAGTAGGCTTTATACGAAATCTACCTCATGGATTGGTGGAGTCATTTAGTTCTACATTAGAAGAAACACGTGATGCTAAGTTATTACTTCACGTAGTAGAAGCAGGTGCTAATCGTGATGATTTGATGAGCCATGTGAATGACGTTTTAGAGAAAATTGGCGCGGATGATGTGCCGCAGTTAATCATATGTAATAAAATTGATCAATTAGACTCACATGATGCTCGCATTGATCGTGATGAAACTGG
>DAOUSV010000104.1 GCA_030627065.1 Piscirickettsiaceae bacterium
ACTTCATCATGAGCAACATAGATATTACCTTGTTCGTCATACCATGCTGGAATGCGATGTCCCCACCAGATTTGACGAGAAATACACCAATCTTGAATACCATCCATCCAGTTGTAGAAGGTTTTATCCCAGTTGCCGGGAACAAATTTAATCTTACCTTCTTGTACGGCTTTAACTGCAGGGCCGGCAAGTGCATCTGCTTTAACATACCATTGATCTGTTAATAATGGTTCGATAACAGCCCCAGAGCGATCACCACGAGGCACCATTAATGTATGATCTTTAATGCTATCTAATAAACCTAAGTCATCAAGATCACTGACGATAGCTTTACGGGCATCATAACGATCCATTCCGCGATATTTTTCGGGAGCGTCATCATTGATCGACGCATCAATGGTCAGAATATTGTATTTTGGCAAGTCATGACGTTGGCCCATTTCGGCATCATTAAAGTCATGAGCAGGTGTGATTTTGACACAGCCGGTACCAAATTCAGGATCAACGTACGTATCTGCAATAATGGGGATTTCACGGCCTACTAATGGCAAGGTAATGGTTTTACCAATGAGGTGTTGATAGCGTTCATCATCTGGATGAACAGCAACGGCACTATCGCCCAACATGGTTTCAGGACGGGTAGTCGCCACGACTAAATGACCAGAACCATCTGTTAACGGATAACGGAAATGCCACATATGTCCGGCTTCTTCTTCTGATAATACTTCTAAATCAGATACGGCAGTATGTAAGACGGGATCCCAGTTTACGAGGCGTTTACCGCGATAAATAAGACCTTCTTTATGTAATTTAACAAAGACATTTTTGACTGATTCAGAAAGCCCTTCATCCATGGTGAATTTATCACGAGACCAATCTAATGATGAGCCAAGACGACGTAATTGACGAGTAATGTTGTTACCGGATTCTTCTTTCCAATCCCAAATACGATCAATAAATGCATCACGGCCTAAGTCATGGCGGGTTTTACCTTCGGCATTAAGTTGGCGTTCAACCACCATTTGCGTAGCAATACCAGCATGATCCGTACCCGGTTGCCATAGGGTGTTATCACCTTTCATACGGTGGTAACGGGTAAGCGCATCCATAATGGTATTGTTAAAACCATGGCCCATATGCAAGCTACCAGTAACATTAGGTGGTGGTAGCATGATGCTATAAGGTTCACCTTCGCCAGACGGTTTAAATTCGCCATTTCTCTCCCAAGTTTGGTACCAGCTTTGCTCAATTTCGTCGGGCTTGTATGTTTTTTCCATGATGTCTTTTTTAGCTTGAATTAGTCGAATAAGGTGTGCATTATACCGCGTAGTTAGCAGTCTATGGACAAGGAATATCAGGATGATAAGTAATAATCGCTAAAGTTTGAGAATATAATTAAATTTCATTTCTTATTAGGATGAAGTTGTCGATAGCATCACAGTTTTTTATTAGTGAGACTGTTAGTATTCGAATGTTGTATCGAAAGATTACTCTGTGACCTTGAATTGAGTTTAAGTGGAAAATAACAATAAAAAATGTGTACTAAATTAAACACACAGATGGCATTAGAGAATGACTATCGTTATCGTCAGCTTGTTTCGAGTATGAATGATACGGTTATTCAGATTGGGGGCGATAAAACATGGCTGTTTGTAAGTCCCGTTTGGGAGCAATTATCTGGTTATCAATCGGACGCTACACTAAATAAATTGCTCAGTGATTTTTTCCATCCAATAGATGCTGAAAATATTCAAAAGGCCTTAACGTCTTTATTTAATAAAGAGCAACAATCATGGACACGAGAAGTCAGACTGAAGAAGTCTGATCAGCGACTACTGTGGGTTGAAATATCTTTGTATATCAACAAGGATGAACAATCAGAAAAAACAGTCAGCGGAATTATAAAAGATATCCATATTGAACGTTTAAACCGAGATGTTAATCAATTGGTTCGAACGGCAGAGCAGATGGTTTTATCATCCAATTATTCTGTCACCGATGTCTTGGAGTTAGTAACTCAGGAGTTGGTCTATATATTAGGTGTGAGGTTGGCTTGGGTGAAATTATGCCAAGATGATAAAGGACTAATATTACACCATGCGGGGCGGCTATCTGCTTTCTTGTTTGATAACAATGCAATGTGGTCAGGACTTCATCATAAAGACGGTCCCGTTATTGAGGCTGTAAATAAATACAACGTTGTAAGAGTTAGGGAAAAGAGCAAACTTATTCCTGAGTGGCGGCAACGACTAGATAATGATGAGATCAAAGACAGTTTGTTTGTGCCTTTTTATATCGGAGGCGATACTAAGGCCGTTATTGGCTTGCATACTCACGAAGCGGGTATTTTTGATAATGATGTACAGCAAGTCATGGAAAATTTTGCTGCGGCTTTACGTCTAATCTGTCAAATGACAGAAGATCAAACATTGATGAGATTACATCGTGCTGCTATTGAAAATACGGCAAACTCTATTATGATTACGGATGATCAAGGCCATATTGAATGGGTGAATAATGCCTTTACTAAGATAACGAAATTTTATTCTGACGATGTCGTAGGAAAAACAGCGAGAGTGTTAAGTTCAGGTAAAAATAAGCCGTTATATGCTAGTGATATGTGGCAGACGATAAAATCTGGTGGAGTATGGACCGGCGAGCTTATTAATAGATGTAAGAATGGCGATTTAATCACTGTATATCAAACAATAACACCGATAACGAATAATTTAGGTGATATAACTCATTATGTTGCAGTAAGTGAAGACATCACTGAGCGGAAAGCAGATCAAGAACGTATCGCTTTTATGGCTACTCATGATGAATTAACACATTTACCCAATAGAAACTTATTGCATGATCGTTTAGAGCAGGCTATAGCACATGCGAAACGCCATAACTCTAAGATGGCAGTATTATTTTTAGATATTGACCATTTTAAATTTATTAATGATTCGTTAGGACATCAAGTTGGTGATAATTTACTAAAAGTATTAGCTAAGAGGCTAAAGACTGTTTTGCGAAGTGAGGATACGGTTGCACGCTTTGGTGGTGATGAGTTTGTAGTGATTTTGCCGGAAATATCGACATTGGGCGATATAAAAAATGTCGCCAATAATTTATTACATCAAATTAAAGAAACATATCATATTGATGATCATGAGTTGGTTGTTACCGGCAGTATTGGAATAAGCACTTATCCTAGTGATGCAACTGATGCAGACGATTTAATTCAACACGCTGATTCTGCAATGTATCTAGCGAAAGATAATGGTCGAAATAATAGTCAATTTTATACATCTGAAATCAATGATAAATTGATGCGTCGGATGACGATGGAGAAGGCGCTACGCAAGGCAATAGAACATGAAGAGTTGATCTTACATTATCAACCGAAAGTTGAGTTAAACACGAAGAAAATAATAGGGGTGGAGGCACTTGTTCGTTGGCAGCACCCTGAACTTGGCCTGGTTTCACCTGTCGAATTTATTCCATTAGCCGAAGAAACAGGACTTATCTTGCCTTTGGGTGAGTGGGTAATGGCAACGGCATGTAAGCAGATGAAAGAATGGGAACAGACTTACCCTGATTTAAGTAATATGTCGATTAATGTTTCACCTAGACAATTTTGGCAAGAAGATTTTGTTGAAACAGCCAAATATATTATTCAGCAAAGTGGTGTTTCGATAGAAAAAATAGAATTTGAACTGACAGAAAGTGTGATGATGAATGATATAGAGTCTGCGATTTCTACTATGGACGCTCTAAAGGATTTCGGTATTTCATTAAGTATTGATGATTTTGGTACAGGTTATTCTAGCATGAGTTATTTACAACGATTTCCGGTTGATGTTTTAAAAATTGATCGAAGTTTTATTATGGATTTACAGCCAGATAAATCAAGAGCAGCTATTGTCCGCTCGATTCTCGCATTGGCTGATAACTTTAACCTTCGAGTGGTTGCTGAAGGGATTGAAAATGATTACCAGCACCATATTTTAAGATCATTAGGATGTCATTATGGACAGGGATATTACTTTAGTCGTCCAGAAAGTGCCGATGATATTACAAAAAAACTAGCTTAATATTTGCCACAGGCGTTTTATATTTTGTGGGTTTCTAGCTCATAACCACGATGTTTATAAAATGTATAGCGGTTACGACCATCGGCTTTGATTTTTGCATCATCATTAATAAGCTCTACCACTCGTTCAAATTGGCTGAAAAAAGTAGGTTGCTCACCACTTGCAATATTGATTAAGAGATCCATTAAACGAGGGGGCTTATTGCTAGTGTGACCAATCAATATTTGATCTGACTGCTGTGCCCGATCATTTATCAGTTGATGTGGGACAAAACTATCCGCACGGAATGACCATAGAGCCTGATCAAGTTGTTGGGCATATGCTGCATTATCCGTATGAATATAGATGTGATTACCCATCTTAAATGCTTTTTCAGCTAAGCGGCAGGCAAAGCTCTGCCGCTCCTGTTCTTCTGAGCCTTTTAATATATAAAAGCTAACTCGCGTCATTAGCCTTATTTATTCTCGATATGGTTCAATAAAAATTGAACCAATAATGGAACTGGGCGGCCTGTTGCACCTTTCGCTTTACCACTATTCCAAGCTGTACCCGCAATATCAAGATGTGCCCATGTGAATTTTTCAGTAAAGCGAGAGAGGAAGCAAGCCGCAGTAACACTACCGGCTTCTTTACCGCCAATATTAGCAATATCAGCAAAGTTACTATCAAGTTGTGGTTGATAGTCATCCCACAAAGGTAACTGCCATGTACGATCGTGGCTATCATTACCTGCTTTTAATAAAGCATCAGCTAAGTCTTGATCATTAGCCATTAAGCCTGTAGCTTGGCGACCTAGGGCAACAATTACCGCGCCAGTTAATGTGGCAATATCAATCACACAAACAGGGTTGAAGCGTTCGCTATACGTGAGAGCATCACATAAGATCAAACGACCTTCAGCATCGGTATTGAGGATCTCAATTGTTTTTCCTGCCATGCTGGTAACAACATCACCGGGTTTGTTGGCATCACCATCAGGCATATTTTCTGAACTAGGGATTACACCAACAACATTAATAGGTAAGTTTAATTCTGCAATGGCGATAATGGTGCCAAATACGCTGGCAGAACCACACATATCATATTTCATTTCATCCATGCCTTGTGATGGCTTGAGTGAAATACCACCGGCGTCAAAGGTTAAACCTTTACCAACTAATACGACAGGGCGGGCATCACCAGCACCTTGATAATTCATAGTGATCAATTTTGCTGGCTCACGGCTACCACGTGAAACAGATAATAATGAACCCATACCGAGGGTTTCCATATCTGATTCTTCTAAGATACTTGTAGTCACAGTATCAAAGCGTTTGCCGATTTCAATGGCTTGTTCAGCTAGATAAGTCGGCGTACAAATATTACCCGGTAAGTTACCCAATTCACGTGCCAAGTTCATTCCATTAGCAATGGCTAGGCCTGTTTGTGAGGCAAGAACAAGCGCTTGACTGTCATCTTGTGCGAAGAAACCAAGCTGTTCTAAAGGTGCTTTAGTTGGCTTAACATTGCTTTTAGTTTCACTGTATTTATAAAGTGCTGTTTCAGCAGTAATCGCTGTTTGGCGAACTTTCCAGCTTATTGAACGCTCTTTAACCGTAATTTCAGCTAAGCAACTTGCCGCAGAATTAGCACCTGATTCATTTAATACGTTAGTCATCGCTGTGATCGCGCTATTAAAGTCTTTTTCTGTTGTTTTATCTTTTGTTCCACAGCCAACGAGTAATACTCTTGGGCTTGTTATACCTGCAACATCTTGTAGCAGTAAAGTTTGCCCCGCTTTACCTGACATATCGCCACGTTCAATAATTTTATTAATGTAACCCTGACTTTGTGTGTCAATAGCTGATGCACTTGGACTTAATTCACCATCGGTAAAAATAGCGACAACAATACAATCAGATTCTTGTGTTATCGGGGC
>DAOUSV010000088.1 GCA_030627065.1 Piscirickettsiaceae bacterium
ATGCGTTTGTTGAATGTTACGCCTGATAATGTGTCAACAAGTCTGTTACAAGTGGCACGAAAGTGATGAGATCTACTAGATTCAATAAATTGTTATCTGAATTACTGGTGGGCATGTTGGCTGACCCTTCTATTTTAGAAGACGTTAATATCACGAGTATCAATTTAGATAGCCGTCAAATACTAGCTGGCGGTTTATTTTTCTCTTTAGCTAAAGATATTGACCAACGAGTGAAGAATCTAAAGCAAGCGCTGAGTTTAGGTGTGGCGGTTGTTTTGTTTGATAAAGAGCAAGTATCCACAGACGAAGAAAATAGACTGTTAACGCAGGCAAATAAATCTGCCTATTCAGTCAGGAATTTAAGTGATAAAACGGGTGAAATTGCTGCACGTTTTTATGGGCATCCATCACTGGCATTAACTGTTATTGCGGTGACAGGCACTAATGGTAAGACATCGGTAAGCCAGTTTATTGCACAAGCCTTGGAATCATTAGGTAAACCGTGTGGGGTGATCGGCACATTAGGTTTTGGTCGTAAAGATAAGTTAAAAAATACGGGCATGACTACGCCAGATCCAGTGACTCTACAAGCTGTTTTGGCAGACCTATGCCTGAAAAGTATTAAATATGTTGTGATCGAAGCATCTTCACATGCGCTGGCACAAGGCCGTTTAAACTGTATTTCTATTGATGTTGCGGTGTTGACTAACCTAAGTCGTGATCATCTTGATTATCATCATAACATGACAGAATATGCCGCTGTTAAAAGCCAGTTATTTGATTTCCCAAGTGTTAAAACAGTGGTATTGAATAGTGTCGATGAATTAGGTCAAAAATTAATTTCTAAGTTATCGGAACGCGAGAATATCAAGCTATTAACCTATAGCAGCCAGTCTGAGCATAATGCTCTATTTGAAATAAATGATAGACATATTGCCATTGATGGATTGCAGTTTGAGCTGATAAGTAAGCTTGGTCTGGCTATGATCAAAAGCAAACTATTAGGCGGATTCAATATAGATAACTTATTAGCCGCTTTTGCGAGTTTAATCGCTATTGAAGTGTCTTTTAATGATGCAGCTAAGGCGATAAACCAATGTCATTCAGTTGATGGACGCATGCAAAATTACAGTGAGAAACAACAAGCAAATGTGGTTGTTGATTTCGCTCATACACCAGATGCTTTGACGCAAGCCTTACAATCATTACGTACCTATATGCCTGAAGGTGGCAAGTTATGGTGTGTATTTGGCTGTGGCGGTGATCGTGACACGGGTAAGCGTGCATTAATGGGTTACAGTGCGGATAGATATGCAGACTACCTAGTTTTAACTGATGATAATCCTCGCAGTGAAAATCATACGGTGATTGTTGATGATATTTTGACAGGTGTTTCAGAACACAAAAAAGTACATGTTGAGCACAATCGCAAGTTAGCTATTATTTATGCTATTACGCATGCAAAACCAGCAGATATTATTTTAATTGCAGGCAAGGGCCATGAAAAACATCAAGATATTATGGGAGTTAAGCAGCCTTTTAGTGATGCCCATATAGTAATGGAAACATTGCACAATGCTAAAAGTACATTATTAGCGGGAGTTGCATCATGAGTATGCAATTACACCTTTCACAAATTGCCGATGTTTTAGGCTCTGCTACACCGAATAATGATGTGACCGTAACAGGTGCTGTTATCGATAGCCGACAAATTAAGGTGGGTGATTTATTTGTTGCGTTGACGGGGGATCATGTTGATGGCCATGATTATATTGCTGCAGCACGTGAAGCGGGTGCGAGTGCTGCGTTAGTATCTCAACAACAAGATGATGAATTGCCACAGCTAGTAGTTGATGATGTATCTCATGCCTTTGGTCAGTTGATGCAATATTGGCGGCAACAGTGTACTGCGAAGATTGTGGCGATTACAGGCAGTAATGGCAAAACAACCGTTAAAGAAATGGTGGCGAGTATTCTGAATCAACATGGTTCAGTGGTTGCCACATTGGGTAATTTGAATAATGAACTAGGTGTGCCTTTAACATTGGCTCGCTTAGATAAAAAATCAGATTATGCCGTAATTGAAATGGGTGCTAACCATGCGGGTGAAATTGCTCGATTAGTCGATATCGTTAAACCACAAGTGGCACTTATTAATAATGTTGCCCCTGCTCATTTAGAAGGTTTTGGCGATATTAACGGCGTGGCATCAGCAAAAGAAGAAATTTACGCTGGCTTAACAGAGCAAGGCATCGGCATTGTGAATGCTGACGATGATTTTTCAGATGATTGGAAGGTACTTTTAGCTGACAAGGAAGTAGTTAGTTTTTCTTTAGAATCTGATGCGGATATTACAGCTAAAGACTTACAAATGAGTGCAACTGCCAGTCACTTTATGGTGGCATTAGACGGTGTATTGCACTATGTGAACTTACCATTACCCGGTAAACATAATGTAGCTAATGCCTTAGCTGCGATTGCTATTACCCGTGCTTTAGAAATTCCAGAGTCAGCGATTGTGAAAGGGTTGGCGGCAATGCAAAGCGTACCTCATCGCTTGCAATTACGTGCGGGTTTGAACCAGTCTCAACTTATTGATGATAGCTATAACGCAAACCCTGGCTCATATCAGCAAGCATTAAAAACCTTGCAAGGTTTTTCTGGTGAACATTGGTTGGTGCTTGGTGATTTTGGTGAGCTTGGTAGTGATAGTGATGACTTGCATTATCAAATGGGTTTAGATGCTAAATCATCAGGCATAACTCGTTTGTTAACCATCGGTGAGAGCAGTAAAAATGCAAGTAAATCCTTTGGTGGTAATGCCCTGCACTTTGATGATATGTCAGTGTTAAAGCAACAATTACAACAAGATCTAGTTACAGGAGTGACTTGCCTCATTAAGGGATCACGTTTTATGCAATTAGATAAGTTGGCAGATATGCTGGCGATAGGAAGGGGATAGCTAATGTTGTTAATGCTGAGTGAGTATTTAAGCCAATTTCATGGCGGTTTTAATATGTTTCAATATTTAACTTTACGTGCAATTCTGGGCGTTATTACGGCATTGGGTATTGCACTTATTGTTGGCCCGACAATGATTCGTCATTTGAGTTTTAAACAAATTGGCCAAGTGATTCGCGATGATGGTCCAGAATCTCATTTAAGCAAAGCCGGCACACCGACTATGGGTGGTGCGTTAATTTTAGTGGCGATTGCAGTAAGCACATTATTATGGGCTGATTTGTCGAACCGCTATGTGTGGGTTGCCTTAACTGTAACATTGGCATTTGGTGTGATTGGTTTTGTTGATGATTATATTAAGTTAGCTCGCCAAGATCCAAAGGGCTTATTAAGCCGATATAAATACTTTTGGCAATCGGTTGTTGGTGCTGGTGCGGCGGTATTCTTATATATGACTGCGACAGTACCGGCTGAAACTACATTGATTATTCCTTTCTTCAAGGATGTGCTTATTCCACTCGGCGCAGGCTATATGTTGCTGACCTACTTTGTGATCGTTGGAACAAGTAATGCCGTGAATTTAACGGATGGATTGGATGGCTTAGCCATTATGCCAACGGTGATGGTGGCTGCGGCACTGGGCTTGTTTAGCTATGTGACCGGGCATTATTCTTTTGCGAACTACCTTTCAATTCCATTTATTCCAAATGCCGGTGAGTTGACTGTGTTTTGTGCAGCAATGGTCGGCGCAGGATTAGGTTTTTTATGGTTTAACACCTATCCAGCGCAAGTATTTATGGGGGATGTGGGTGCATTAGCCTTAGGTGCCGCATTAGGTACCGTCGCCGTTTTGGTTAGACAAGAGTTGGTACTACTCATTATGGGTGGTGTTTTTGTTATCGAGACATTGTCAGTTATCTTGCAAGTTGGCTCTTATAAATTACGTGGCAAACGGGTATTTTGATGGCGCCTATTCACCATCACTACGAATTAAAAGGTTGGCCTGAACCTCGCATTATTGTGCGATTCTGGATCATTACCGTGTTCTTAGTGCTAGTTGGTTTAGCGAGCTTGAAAATCAGATGAATACAATGGCAACACAAATTAATCACACACATTCATTCCTGATCGTTGGTTTAGGCCAAACAGGATTGTCGTGTGCACGATTCTTAGTTGAACAGAATTTTGCTGTTGCCATTATGGATACACGTGAACAACCACCAGAATTAACAATATTACAAGAAGAACTGCCAGAAGTTTTAGTTAATACTGGCGGTTTGATTGCTGATTGGATGCTCAAATGTGACACCTTAGTATTGAGTCCGGGTGTTGATCCTCGTTTGCCAGAAATTAAAGCAGCACGTGATGCAGGCATCGAAATAGTCGGTGATATTGAACTGTTTGCTCGTTATGCCAATGCACCAATTATTGCTATTACAGGCTCAAATGGTAAAAGTACCGTAACTACTATGCTTGCAGAAATGGCGGCAACAGCAGGTAAGCAAGTTCAAGTCGGTGGTAATTTGGGTACACCAGCACTGGAGTTGATCATAACGCCAGCGCCTGATTTCTATATTTTAGAGCTATCTAGTTTTCAGCTAGAAACAGTACAAACGCTTAATGCTTTTGTCTCTGTCGTATTGAATATTAGTCCTGATCATTTAGATCGCTATGATAGTGAGCAAGCGTATCAAGATGCTAAAGCGAAGATTTATGAAGGCACTGGCGTCATGGTCTTTAATCGTGACGATGCATTGGTTAATAGTTGGTCGAACAGAGAGCGCCAGCAAACAGGTTTTACATTAAGTCTAGCTCAGGAAAATGAATTTGGTCTTATAAATAAAGACGGACAACCGTGGTTGGCACAAGGTGAAAACGTCTTATTATCTGTTGATGAATTGAAAGTTGCAGGTAATCATAATATTGCAAATTCTCTGGCAGCATTAGCAGTAGGCAGTGCAATGGGTTTAGGTATGCCTGCAATGTTAACGGCTATTCAGAATTATCGGGGCTTATTACATCGCTGTTATTTAGTGACTAAACACGATGATATTCGTTGGTTTGATGATTCAAAAGCAACTAATGTGGGTGCGTGTATTGCGGCTATTGAAGGCTTAACTAACTTAGGCGATATTATTTTAATCGCAGGTGGCGTGGCGAAAGAACAAGACTTTTCAGGATTAACTGATGTCTTTTTGAATAAGGTTAAAGCCATTGTGTTGATAGGGCAAGATGCACAGTTAATAGCAGATGTTGTCCCGAATAATGTTCAGATCATCTTTGCAGCAACAATGATCGATGCGGTTAAACAAGCACAGCAATTAGCTACGAGCGGTGACAATGTACTGCTATCCCCCGCCTGTGCCAGCTTTGATATGTTTAGTGGTTATAGTGAGCGTGGTGAGAAGTTTGAAATGGCTGTGAAGGCATTGTTCGCATGAATACTTTTTCATATACATTTGACCGCCAACTACTCTTTGTTGTGATGAGTTTATTAGGTCTTGGTTTAGTAATGGTGGGATCGGCTTCAATCTCGACTGCAGCAAGCAACATGGACAGTCCATTACATTACTTTAATCGTCAATTTATCTTTTCTGTTATTGGTTTAGGCTTTGCTTGGGTTGTGATGACTGTTCGCTTATCAGTTTGGCAACAAAATGCACCGTTCTTATTAATGACTGGAATTGCTTTATTAGCATTGGTTTTGATACCAGGGATTGGGCGTGAAATAAATGGCAGCCGACGCTGGTTACCTTTAGGCCCTGTTAATGTGCAAGTTGCAGAGATAATTAAATTATTTGCAATTATTTATGTTGCTGATTATTTGCAACGTAATTATGGACAGTTGAAAGGTTCTTTTTTCAAAGTCTTTGGGCCCTTGGTTTTATTAGGAATTGCAACGATATTATTACTTCTTCAGCCTGATATGGGCTCGGTAGTTGTTATTTTATCAACCGTTATTGCAATGCTATTTTTAGGTGGAGCACGTTTAGATGTATTTGCAGCACTTATTACGATTCTAGGTGGATTGTTCGCTGCGTTAGCTTGGTTTTCACCTTATCGCCTAGAACGCTTACAAAGTTTCATGGACCCATGGGCAGATCCATTTGATACCGGCTTTCAATTAACGCAGGCATTGATTGCATTTGGTCGCGGTGATTGGCTGGGAGTGGGTTTAGGTAGCAGTATGCAAAAGCTGTTTTATTTGCCAGAAGCACATACTGACTTTTTGTATTCAATATTAGCTGAAGAGCTTGGCTTGGTAGGCGCTCTAACAGTATTAGTATTGTTCCTAGTCTTCGTTTGGCGAGCATTGGCTATTGGGCGTGCCGCTGAATTAGCCGGACAAGTATTTGGTGCTCAAATTGCTTATGGCATTGGTATTTGGCTAGGTCTGCAAGCATGTATCAATATGGGCGTTAATATG
>DAOUSV010000105.1 GCA_030627065.1 Piscirickettsiaceae bacterium
GTATTAGAGCATGCAGTTTCCGATATGGAAAAGATTGCAGGTCAGAAAGTAGTGATCACAAAGGCTAGAAAATCAATCGCTGGGTTTAAATTGCGTGAAGATTGGCCTGTAGGTTGTAAAGTGACTCTTCGTTCAGAACGTATGTATGATTTTCTAGATCGCTTGATTACTATTTCAATTCCTCGTATTCGTGATTTTCGTGGTTTGAATCCAAAGTCATTTGATGGCCAAGGAAACTATAGTATGGGTGTGAAAGAGCAAATCATTTTCCCTGAAATTGACTATGATAAAATTGACAAGCTAAGAGGAATGGATATAACCATTACGACTACAGCTAAAACAGCTGAAGAGTCACATGCGTTATTGACAGCATTTAAATTTCCTTTTAGAAAATAATTATTAGGTTGGATGGAATAAGTTATGGCTAAACGTAGCATGATAAATCGCGAAGTTAAACGCGCGAAATTAGTAAAAAAATACGCTGTAAAGCGTGCTGAATTGAAAAAGCAAATGCTTGACACATCACTTTCTTTTGATGAACGTCAGGAAGCTGCTAAGAAATTTCATGCATTGCCACGAAACTCTAGCGCATCGCGCATGAGAAATCGTTGTAGCATAACAGGCCGTCCACATGGATTCTATCGTAAGTTCGGGTTGTCTAGAAATAAGTTGCGTGAACACGCAATGAAAGGTGATATCCCTGGCCTAGTAATGGCTAGCTGGTAGTAGCTAAAAGATATAGTGGAGCTAGAATAAAATGAGTATGACAGACCCAATTGCAGATATGCTGACACGCATTCGTAATGCACAGCAAGCAAAGAAAACTGATGTTGCAATGCCTTCTTCGAAGGTGAAAGTTAGCATTGCGAAGGTGCTTAAAGACGAAGGTTATATTTCTGCACAAAGTGTAAGCGATGTTGATGGTAAGCCCGTTCTTTCAATTGCATTGAAATATTTTGAAGGCAAACCAGTAATTTCAGAAATTAATCGCATAAGCCGTCCAGGTTTACGTGTATATAAAGCTGCGAATGATTTGCCGAAAGTTATTGCCGGTTTAGGTGTGGCAATCGTTTCGACATCACAAGGTGTGATGACTGATCGTAAGGCAAGAGCACTTGGTCAGGGCGGTGAAGTCCTGTGTGAAGTTAGCTAGTCTTAAGTATTTGGAGATTATAAAATGTCACGTATTGCAAACGCGCCAGTAGAGATACCGGCAGGCGTTGAAGTTTCACTTGGTGCAAGTGAAGTTTCAATTAAAGGTACAAAGGGTACTTTGACTCGCAAGATTCATGCAGATGTCGAAGTTACTCAAGAAGGTACGGTTTTGAAAATGAAAGCCCGCAGCTCAGCTAAAAAGTCTGTTGCGTTAGCTGGAACAACCCGTGCTTTATTAAATAATATGGTTGTTGGGGTTACTCAAGGTTTTGAGAAGAAATTAACACTAATTGGTGTTGGTTACCGTGCTAAAGCTCAAGGGAATAAGGTTGATCTTACTCTTGGTTTTTCACACCCTGTTCAATATGTGGCGCCGGAAGGCATTACAGTTGAAACACCAAGTCAAACCGAAATTGTTATATCTGGTGCAGATAAACAAGTAGTAGGACAGGTCGCAGCTGATATTCGTGCATTCCGTCCACCAGAACCTTACAAAGGTAAAGGTGTACGTTATTCCGATGAACATGTTGCTCGTAAAGACGCTAAGAAAGCATAATAGGCTGAACAATGGATAAGAAGAATTCACGTTTACGTAGAGCTAAAAGATCACGAGCTAAAATGAGAGAACTTGAGGTGTATCGCCTTACTGTTCATAGAACGTCTCAACATATTTATGCTCAAGTAATTTCTCATGATAGTTCTAAAGTTATCGCATCGGCTTCAACGTTAGATGCAGATATCAAAAAAGATTTGAAAGGTACTGGTAATGCAGATGCAGCGACTGCTGTAGGTAAAGCTGTCGCTACTCGTGCTGCGAAAGAAGGTATAACTTCGGTTGCTTTTGATCGCTCTGGTTTCAAATATCATGGCAGAGTTAAGGCGTTAGCTGAAGCTGCACGCGAAAACGGCTTGCAGTTTTAAATTTAAAGGTATTATCACATGGCACAAAAAGAACAACGTCAACAGCAAGGCCCAGCAGATGGTCTAGTTGAAAAGCTAGTTGGTATTCGCCGCGTCGCTAAAGTAGTGAAGGGTGGTCGGGTATTTGGATTCTCAGCATTAACAGTAGTTGGTGATGGAGAAGGTCGTGTTGGATTTGGTCAAGGTAAAGCTCGTGAAGTGCCTGTTGCTATCCAAAAAGCGATGGACGAAGCAAGAAAGAATATGAAGACAGTAGCTCTGGATTCTCATACCTTGCAACATCCATTGACTGCACGTTATGGTGCTGCGAAAGTATATATGCAACCAGCTTCTGTTGGTACAGGTGTTATTGCCGGTGGTGCAATGCGTGCTGTATTTGATGCTGTTGGTGTACATAATGTATTAGCTAAATCTATCGGTTCAACCAATCCATTAAATGTTGTTCGTGCAACAATTAAAGGTTTAGCTGAAATGAATAACCCTGAAGCAATTGCTGCAAAACGCGGTAAGACAGTTGCTGAGATCATGGAATAAATACAATGGCATCTCAATCTAAATTAAAAGTGACGTTGGTAAAGAGTACCATCGGTCGTTTACCTAAACATAAAGCGTGTGTTGCTGGTCTTGGTTTAAGAAAGACAGGCAGTAGCGCAGTTGTTATTGATACACCTGAAAACAGAGGCATGATTAATCACGTGTCTTACTTGTTGCAGGTTGAGGAAGTATAAGATGCAGTTAAATACAATTGCTCCAGCATTAGGTTCTAAGAAAAATGCTAAACGTGTAGGTCGTGGCGTTGGTTCTGGTACAGGTAAAACTTGTGGTAGAGGTCATAAAGGTCAGAAGTCACGTTCTGGTGGTTTTAGTAAGCGTGGTTTTGAAGGTGGTCAACAACCTTTACAGCGTAGACTACCGAAAGTTGGTTTTAGCTCTCGGAAGTCTGCAAAAACAGCAGAAGTTCGTTTAGATGTTATTTCTAATATCGAAGGCGGCCTTGTTGACTTGCTAGCACTTAAAGCGGTTGGTGCTGTTCCAGAAAACACACTTCGAGTAAAAGTGATTGGTTCTGGTGACGTTACTACTGCAATTACAGTTAAAGGTCTTGCGGTTACAGCTGGCGCTCAAAAAGCGATCGAAGCTGCCGGCGGCAAAGTAGAAGAATAAGTAAGTGGCTCAAAACAATCAAAAGGCAATAGCTGGAACCGGTAAGTTTGCGGAGTTAAAAAGTCGCTTACTATTTGTTCTTGGTGCATTACTTGTTTATCGATTAGGTACGTTTATACCCGTGCCTGGGATTGATCCTGCCGCACTTGCTGTGATGTTTGAACAGCAAAAAGGTACGATCTTAGACATGTTTAATATGTTTTCAGGTGGAGCCTTGTCGCGACTGTCTGTTTTTGCTTTAGGAATTATGCCTTATATATCTGCATCTATTATTATGCAGTTATTAACGGTAGTTCATCCTAAGTTGACCCAGCTCAAGAAAGAAGGCGCTGCAGGTAAGCGTAAGATTACGCAGTACACACGCTATGGTACATTAGTTTTAGCAACGTTTCAGGCATTAGGTATTGCTATGGCGTTAGAAGCGCAGAGTGCCGGTGGTGTTGGTGTTGTTGTTGACCCTGGAATGTTGTTTAGAATAACCGCTGTAATAACATTAGTAACCGGAACTATGTTTCTAATGTGGTTAGGCGAGCAGATCACTGAGCGTGGAATTGGTAACGGTATCTCATTGATTATCTTTGCTGGTATTGTTGCAGGATTACCATCAGCTATTGGTGGAACGTTAGAGCTTGCACGTACAGGTCAGTTACATACATTCCTTGTTATCACTATTGCTTTCTTAGCATTAGCAGTAACCGCTTTTGTTGTTTTTGTAGAGCGTGCGCAGCGACGAATTCCTGTACATTATGCGAAGCGACAACAAGGTCGTAAAATGATGGCCGGTCAGGTTACTCATTTGCCTCTAAAATTGAATATGGCTGGTGTTATACCTCCAATCTTCGCATCAAGTATAATTCTGTTCCCCGCTACAATCGCAGGGTGGTTTGGTACTGGCGAAGGTATGGAGTGGTTACAGAATATATCTACATTGATGTCTCCAGGACAGCCGATGTATGTCATGGCTTATGCTGTTGCGATTGTCTTTTTCTGTTTCTTCTACACCGCGTTAGTGTTTAACCCGAAAGAAACAGCGGAAAATTTACAAAAGTCAGGAGCGTTCATTCCAGGAATAAGACCTGGAGAACAAACAGTGAAATATGTTGATTCAGTAATGGGGCGTTTAACATTAGCTGGTGCAATTTATATATCAGCAGTATGTTTGCTTCCAGAGTTTTTAATTCTGTATTGGAATGTGCCATTCTATTTTGGTGGTACGTCATTGTTGATTATTGTTGTTGTAGTGATGGATTTTGTATCACAAGTCCAATCACATATGATGTCGCAACAATATGAAAGCTTGATGAAGAAATCGAACAAAAATAAAAACGGTATGTCTGGCTTTTTAAGTTAAAACGATATACATCTTAAAGATTTGTAGGTGGAGAAAGAATAATGAAAGTTCAGGCGTCAGTTAAGAAAATTTGTCGTAATTGTAAAATAGTTAAGCGTCGTGGTGTTTTACGAGTTATCTGTAAAGAAGCTCGTCACAAGCAGCGTCAAGGCTAAATTGGTTTAAAGTAAATTAATATATTGTTGGATTGAGAGTTTGTGTGATATAATTCTCGGTTCACTGTTGAAGGATTAGGGTAGTTAAATGGCTCGTATTGCTGGAATTAATGTTCCTGTTCAGAAGCACACGGTAATAGCATTAACTGCTATTTACGGCATTGGTCTTACTCGCGCACAAAAAATTTGTGCATCTGCAAAAATTGCAGAAGATGCGAAAATAAGAGACTTGACTGAACAAGAAGTAGAAGCGCTTCGTACAGAAGTTGCTAAGTTCACCGTTGAAGGTGACTTAAGACGTGAAGTGTCTATGGATATTAAACGCCTTAAAGATCTCGGTTGTTACCGTGGTGTGCGTCATCGTCGAGGGTTACCTCTTCGCGGACAAAGAACAAAAACAAATGCAAGGACTCGTAAAGGTCCTCGCCGCATGATTAAGTAAAGAGGCTATACGATGGCACAAAATTCATCAGCACGGCAGCGTAAGCGTGTTAAGAAAAATGTAGTAGATGGTGTGGCTCATGTTCATGCATCATTTAATAATACAATTATTACGATTACAGATCGTCAAGGTAATGCTCTTTCATGGGCTACTTCAGGCGGCTGTGGTTTTAGAGGGTCTCGTAAGAGTACACCTTTTGCCGCTCAAGTTGCAGCGGAAAAAGCAGGTGAGGTTGCTCAAGGTTTTGGTATGAAAAACCTAGACGTAGAAATTAAAGGTCCTGGCCCAGGTCGTGAATCTGCAGTTCGTGCATTAAACAACCTTGGTTTTAAAATTAACAATATTACAGACGTAACACCAATTCCCCATAATGGTTGTCGTCCGCCAAAACGGCGTAGAGTGTAGTTTAGGAGTTCATTATGGCTAGATATATTGGTGCAAAATGTCGTTTGTGTCGCCGAGAAGGTGAGAAGCTTTTCCTTAAAGGTGAAAAGTGTTACACATCAAAGTGTGCGATGGAAAATAGAGCTTTTCCTCCAGGTCAACATGGTCAGCGTCGTGGACGTTTGTCTGACTATGCTACCCAGTTGCGTGAAAAGCAAAAAATGCGTCGTGTTTACGGTGTTTTAGAAAAGCAATTCCGTTCATATTACAAAATGGCAGATAATAAGAAAGGCTCTACTGGTGAGAATCTTTTGCAATTGTTAGAAGGTCGTTTGGATAATGTTGCATATCGTATGGGTTTTGGTGTTTCACGTAGTGAATCACGTCAA
>DAOUSV010000132.1 GCA_030627065.1 Piscirickettsiaceae bacterium
ATGCGTTATTGTACCAGTATGTGACCTATATATAAGGTGTAGATATGCTCATAAATAGACTTTTACCATTACTCATCGCGTTCAACTTCCTATTCTTCATCAATGTCAGCCATAGCTGTGAAAAATATTTAATCCAAGAAGTATCTCCGGGAATTTATTACCATCAAGGTATTCATGAGGATGCTTCAGTAGAAAATATCGGTGCCATTGCTAATGTTGGCTTTATTATTGGTGAGCGCTGTGTCGCTGTTATTGATAGTGGTGGCAGCTATTTAGAAGGCACGTATTTACGTAAAGCCATTAAAACTAAAACCGATCTACCTGTTTGTTATGTTATCAACACCCATGTACATCCGGATCATACCTTTGGTAATGCCGCATTTAAAAATGACAATCCTATTTTTATTGGTCATGACAAGCTCCCTGCTGCAATGGCGGCACGACAAGGCTTCTTAGCTAAGGTATTTAAGGAAACATTGGGAAGTGCTTATGATGGCACTGAATTCATTGCACCATCAAAAACGGTCCCAACAGCCCAGCCACTTATCCTCGATTTAGGTAATAGAACGTTAACACTTACAGCCTACCCGACGTCACACACGGATCATGACCTGACCGTATTAGATAACAAGACAAACACATTATGGACGGGTGACCTCTTATTTATGGAACGAATTCCTGTTCTTGATGGTAGTATTAATGGACTCATCAACACAATCACTCTGTTACAAAAAATGGATTTAAACGTTGTAATACCTGGACATGGTCCTGCAAGCCATGACTTATGGCAACAAGGTCTAGCCAATGAATTACGTTATTTCACCGTCTTACGTGATGAAATCCGTATTATTATTGAAGATATGGGTACAATTGACCAAGCATCAAAACAAGTTGGAATACTTGAGAGAAATAGTTGGGAACTATTTGACAGCTATCATCGTCGTAATATCACCGCCTCATTTGTCCAGCTTGAATGGGAATAATTTTAACTACCGAATAATGGAGAAACATATGTTTAATCGCATAGTGACATTTTTAATCGCCAGCATCACGTTAAGCTTTCTTAGCTTTTCAGCACATGCTGTAACACCATCAGAACCTTTATGGCCAACCCTTAAAGTTGCCTATTTTGGTGATAAAGAAATTCGTGAAGGTGCCAATGACTTACTCATTATTGAAGCTCCAAAACGTGCTGAAGATGCGGCTATAGTTCCAATTTCAATTAAATCATTAGTGCCACAAACTGCCGACAAATATATCAAAAACATTCATATTGTGATTGATAACAACCCGGAACCTTACTCTGCTAACTTTCATTTATCGCCTGAATTAGGCTTAATTGATATTTCAACGCGTATGCGTGTTGATCAATACACATTCGTACGTGCTATTGCTGAAATGAATGATGGTTCACTTCATATGGTATCTCGATTTGTGAAAGCTTCTGGTGGTTGTAGTGCTCCAGCCGGCAAAGATGCCGCAGCAGCGTTAGCTAGACTGGGTAAAATGCAGATCCGTATGCGTAAACCAACCATTGGCAAGCCTGTTCAAGCCCAAGTTATCATTAGCCACCCTAACTATAACGGTTTACAGTTTGATCAACAGTCTCGCTTATATATTGACGCCCATTATGTGAAAAACATTAAGATTAGCTATAACGACTCACCGTTAATTAGTGTTGATACAGGCATCTCTATTAGTGAAGATCCTAGCATTCGCTTCACATTCACTCCGACTGAAAAAGGCGTGTTAAAAGCAGAGGTGATTGACAGTGAAAAGCAACAATTTAGTCATCAAAAAGAAATCTAAACGCTAGCCTATTGTAAGTTTTCACATAACAAACAAAAAGGCCGCATAATTACTTATGCGGCCTTTTTTATTTAGCTGGAATAAAGCTTATCGTCTCATACGACAACTTTGATATGCTTCTCCATGTAATTGTTTGAACGACTTAATACCATCTTGAATATCGGTATCATCTTTAAACATAGCGCCACGATCGCCCGGTATATTACGGTACCTAAATCCAGCATTCGCATTCTCGAACTCCACTTGCGTAAAATCTTCTGCTAACTTATCAATCACACATGAACATTTCAGTGTGGCTTCATAAACATTCATTTTGCCATCATTTTGAATGATGCAATCTTGTACATAACGTACACGAGAGACTGTTGTAAAATCATTCGCAACAGCAATACTTGAAACAACAGATAAGCCTGCAGCGGCTAATAATAGACCGGCTTTTTTCATTAAAATTACTCCTAAATATTATTCATTCGATTGAATGGCTATAGAGACTAATTAGATTCGCTATTAGCTCATTTAATCTCAACACATCAAAGTTTATATCATACCTGAACTTCATTACTGCGTATGTAGCCCTACCAATTCAACATTCAATAATTTTACCCACAGTAAGTGTAAGTTCAGGTAAAATCCATGGACGACTATAAAACCATAAATAATTAACAAAGGGAAATATCGATGAAAAAGCTACTACTTCACCTTGATACAGATCCGATCCCCAGCGCCTTTGATCAAGCTGTCGCCTATGATTCAGATGTTGATAATATTATGGCATACGGCGGTGTAACACGTGACAACGTCACTCCCCATGTACATGGTATGATTTTTACACGTGGTGGAAAGAACTTAAAGAATAGTGCTATTTTTGTCGGTGGTTCTAATGTTGCCGCTAGCGAACTTGTTGGTAGTGCAGTCAAAAAAGCTTTTTTTGGCCCTGTTCGAGTTTCTGTCATGCTAGATCCTAATGGTTCAAATACAACCGCAGCTGCAGTAGCAAGAAAAGTAATGACTAATTATGATATTACGGGTAAAAAAGTCGTTATTCTTGGTGCTGGCCCTGTTGGACAACGCTCTGCCCTCTACTTCTTAAAAGAAGGGGCTGCTGAAGTTATTATCACATCTCGTAGCCTCTCTCGCGCAAAAGCAATTACGGAACAAATGAAAGAAGCATACGGTGTTAATGTCACTCCAGGTGAAAGTCGTAGTGATGAATCTGTTGCTGAGCTATTAAAAGATGCACATGTTGCAATCGCCAGCGGCCCTGCTGGTGTCTGTGTGTTACCTCAAGCAACATGGCTTGAAAATAGTTCACTCGAAGTTATTGCCGATGTTAATGCTGTGCCACCTTTGGGTGTCGGCGGCCTTGAAGTCATGGACAATGGTACTGAAAAAGAAGGTATCCGTTTTTATGGTGCTATTGCGATTGGTAATTTCAAAATGAAAGTTCATCGCAACGCTGTTTCTTCATTATTTGAAAGTAATGACCAATTCTTGGATGAAACAACTATCTATGATATCGCTTGTAAAATTGACGCTTAATTAGTGGCAATATTAGAGCAGGAGAATGCTCACTCTACTACAGTAAAAATAAGAGTGAGTGCTCCCGCTCGACTTCACCTAGGCTTTCTTGACTTAAATGGTGAGTCAGGTAGAAAATTTGGCAGCATCGGTTTGGCAATTAATTCCCATAATACGGTGATTGAAGCAGAACCTGCAGATTCACTGTTAATTACTGCACCTAAACTGGCAGTTTCCTCATCTTTTAACAGTAGAGTCGAACACATTGTCACAGCCTTTTATAGTAGCCTTGGCCAACATATTCCTTCAAATCAACAAGGTGTAAATTTATCGTTTATTGAGCTTATACCTTCTCATGCAGGCTTAGGTTCAGGCACTCAACTTGCTCTGACTATTGGCACGCTTCTTTGTCGCTTGCATAATATATCTGCAAATACTCACGATCTTGCCTTTCATTTAGGACGAGGTGCTCGCTCAGGTATTGGCATTGCAACATTTGACCTTGGCGGCTTTATTGTTGATGGCGGTTTAAGTAACGCCTCACAAATTCCTCCATTACTCGCTCGTTATGATCTACCTACTTCATGGCGAATTATTATGATCATGGATCACAATAATCAAGGCGTTCATGGCTCTGAAGAATCCCATGCATTTAAACACTTGCCGGCATTTCCACTAGCGCACTCTCAAACAATCTGCCACTTAACATTAATGAAGTTATTGCCTGCATTAGTGGAAAAGGACATAACGTCATTTGGTCAGGCTATCACTGACGTGCAAACATTAATCGGCGATCATTTTTCACCTGCACAAGGTGGTAGTTATACCAGCAAACTTGTCGCCAAGTTATTAAACTATGCTCAAGACTTAGGCCATACCGGCGTTGCTCAAAGCTCTTGGGGGCCAACAGCGTGTATATTTGTAGAAAGCGAATATGCAGGAACACAATTAATTAAAGAATTAAAAGAATATACTCAAACGCACTTTACTGAGAACTCATCACTCTCATTTATAATGACTCAAGCAAACTCAAACGGTGCAAACATTGAACTCACCAGTCCATAAGGACTATGATGGCTATAAAAACCAACAATATAAGGAATAACCATGGCTAAACGATCAATTATGCATATGCTCAACCCAATGGAACATAACAGTCCATTTGATATTAATATGGCAGTTGATGCTGGTTATGATGTAGTTTTTCCTTATGGAAATGTCAAATTAGAAGATGTCCAAGGCTTAACCCAAGATGCTATTTTCTCTCGTGGCCCTAAAGGTGTTAAAAAAACAGGCCTCTTTATCGGAGGGCGTGATATTGGCTTAGCAATGGATATGCTGGACGCCGCTAAAAAAGCAATGGTTCCCCCTTTTGAAATATCTGTTTTTGCTGATCCAAGTGGTGCATTTACTACCGCTGCAGCATTAGTGGCTTGTGTAGAAGCTGAATTAAAGAGAAACTTTAAACAAGATCTACAAGGTAGTCGTGCGATTGTTTTTGGCGGAACGGGACCTGTTGGTCTTGCAAGGGCTGTTATTGCTGCACAGGC
>DAOUSV010000094.1 GCA_030627065.1 Piscirickettsiaceae bacterium
TACAAAGGTCGAATCATCGCAGATTTACCAGGGAATTATCTTAATTGGTTTGCGCGCGAGGGTTTTCCAGCGGGTGAGCTAGGGCAATTATTAGCACTAATGCAGGAACTGGATCACAATGGCTTAAAGTATCTCCTTGATCCGTTAAGAAAGTGATTTTTCAATGGAGTTAAGTAAACGGGTGATTAAAACGATGATGCCGCTTGATTGAGCAGTACACATAGCTGCCTGACCGTAAAGGTTCATGCGTAAATTGATATTAGGGCTGTCCTTTTTATGTTTAATAATTTGGTATAAGCTAATGAAATTCTATAATTAAGAACTTAAATCAGAAAGTAAAAAATGATTCAGTTGAAACAATTCTTAAATGTAATAGAATCGTGGGCTATATTAGATTATTAAATGATTTAAGGTAAGTGCTCAATGTACTAAACGGTTAAACGGGGAAGTCATGATTATGGAAACCTAATTAATAGCCGATTATTTTATATAGCAAAATAGCAAAACTGATCACTAGGAGATAAATAAACATGGATGACACCGCTCACAAGCTACTAATTCAGTTTGGCTTTAAATTCGGCAGAAATGGAGCCCATTCAAGCCGAACCATAATGCTCAAAGAAATTCAGGCATTATTTTCTAATACTCAAACAACGGCGACATTAGAGCAATATCAAACCGAAATTGTTGACTATAATTGTTTAAATAAATCAACAGAGAATACCCGTAAGCTCACTTACCGTCACCTAAAAGACCTTTACAGTTTGGATTCTCAATTACCACTTTTCCGAGTATTCAGGCAGCTATGGACGATAGAGCCAGAAGCACAAGCTATCCTTGCTCTTCAACTCGCTTATTCGCGTGACCCTTTGTTTCGCATGAGTAGCGATTGTATTTTGTCTCATAAGCTAGGAGAACAAATCCGTCGTGAAGAAATAGAAGAAATCTTGAAAAAAGATGATCCTGAAAGGTTTTCACCCGCTTCATTAAAGTCATTCGCTCAAAATATTAATAGTAGCTGGACACAAGCTGGGTTTTTAAAAGGTAAAACACGTAAGATAAGGCAAATACCGACTATTTCAGCTGTTAATGTTACCTTTGCTATGTTTCAAGGACATATCTATGGGTTAAGTGGAGAAAGATTGTTCAATAGCCCATGGATCAAGATACTAAATACGCCTATAGATCGATTGCAGGAATTAGCCTCAGCAGCTTCATATCGTGGTCTTATAGACTATAAGCAATCAGGTGGAATTATTGATGTACGGTTTAATGATTTTCTACAGCTTGAAGAGCAGCAGTTACTACAACAACTACATCAAGACATGTCGAAGGAAACTTAAGTAATGAGTAGCAGACTCAAACGTTTATTACATAATTACCAGAATCATATTACCGTACCGTGGCAATCTGGTTTAGCCGGTATCCAAAAAGTGATTTTCACTGTTTATGATAAAACAGACGAACTCCGGTTTAGGTCACAGCTAACTGAATTTGAGATGGCAACCACCAATACAGAGCATAAATGGTGTGAAATCGATATTAGCAATGCCTTTCCTGAATGGATGTCCGGAATTGACTATAAAGAGGGATATTTTGAATCCCCCGAAGACATAGAAACCACACTAGATGATTTTTTGGAAGATTTAGTGGATACATTAAAGCCTAAAATTGAAGCAACCGATGATAATACAGTTGTAGCCATTATTGGTATTGGAACTTTATTTGGCTACGCCAAAGCGTCAGACCTTGTTAATAAAATTGCACCCTATGTAGCAGGCAGATTGTTAATTTTTTTTCCAGGGGAGTTTGAAAACAATAACTATCGATTACTCGATGCAAGAGATGGATGGAACTACCAAGCTGTACCTATTACAGCGGGTCAATAACATAGCAGAGAAGCATAATGAAAAACCGTGACATATACCTGAAAGACCCCATAGCAAATCAACTAGCTAATAATGGTGTTGCTGAAGTTAAAGATGATTTATCTGACCAAGCATTAAAAACATTACGTTATGAGTTAGACACTTTTGTTTGTGACGGCGAATATGAAAAGGGACTCGATAAAATTCTCAGTACCTTTTTAAGAAATTTAGACAGTGGTAATGAACAGCCTGGTGTATGGATTAGTGGCTTCTATGGGTCAGGTAAATCACACCTAGCAAAAATGCTCCGCACACTATGGATTGACTATACTTTTTCTGACGGTATTTCATCAAGAAATATAGCCAAACTACCCACGGAAATTAATGATCATTTCAAGGAAATATCCAATCAAGGTAAACGGTACGGTAGTTTACATGCTGCTTCTGGAACAATCGGCGCAGGCACAGAAAATGTGCGTTTGGCATTATTAGGGATTATATTCAAATCAGCGGGGCTTCCAGAGCAATACCACTTAGCACGTTTTGTTATGTGGTTAAAATCTGAAGGCTATTATGAAAAGGTTAAACAAGCCATAGAAAGTAAAGGCAAACAGTTTCATAAAGAATTGTCTCACCTTTATATGTCACCGATTATTGCTAATGTTCTATTAGAAGTAATGCCAGAATTGGCTAATGATGAAAAGGAAGTGAAGCAGTTACTTAAGGCAGAATACCCAAAAGTGAGTGATGTCACTAATGACCAGATGGTTGAAGCAATGACTGATGCTTTAACTAAAGAGGACAAGTTCCCGCTGACCTTAATTGTCTTAGACGAAGTTCAACAATACATAGATAAAGACTCAAGCAAAGCCTATCAAGTACAAGAAGTAACCGAAACATGCAGTAAACATTTTGAAGGCAAGTTACTTTTTGTTGCCACAGGGCAAAATGCCCTATCAGGTACGGCATCATTAAGTAAACTTATGGGACGTTTTCAAGTTCCCGTACAGTTATCGGATGTTGATGTAGAGTCGGTTATCCGCAAGATTATTCTTCAGAAAAAAGAAACCACAAAATCAGATGTACAAGATGTCATTTCTAAAAACCTAGGTGAAATATCAAGGCACTTAGGTGGCACAAAAATAGAGCATAACAAAGATGATGAAGCTGTTTTAGTTTCAGATTATCCAATACTACCTGTGAGAAGACGTTTCTGGGAAAAAGTCTTAAGAATCATCGATACCACCGGCACGGTTTCACAACTTAGAAACCAACTGAAAGTCATACATGAAGCCACTCAGAAAAGTGCAGAAGAGCCATTAGGCCATGTTACAGGAGCTGATTTCATTTACGAACAAATAGCACCTAACCTGATACAAACAGGCATGGTGTCTAAAGAAGTTAGTGAAATGATCGGTAAACTCTCTGCGGGTAATGCTGATGAACAACTCCAATCGCGACTTTTATCACTGATCTATCTAATCGGTAAATTACCAACAGAGGCGATTGCTGACATAGGCGTGAGAGCAACAGAAGATATGTTGGCTGATTTACTCTTAGAAGACTTAAATGCAGGTAGCAGTAGCTTAAGAAAGAAAATTCCTGATTTATTACAGCAATTACAGGACCAAGGCACATTGATGTCCTTAAGCACCGCTAGTGGTGTTGAATATCGCTTACAAACGCAGGAAAGTAGTCAATGGCATGATACCTATAGGCAGCAAGAAGCCGAGTTCTCTGGCAATATGCAACGTATAGAAAATAAGCGTGAAGACCTGTTTCATCATCAGGTTCAAGAAATAAGTAATACCGTTCGTATCACCCAAGGTAAAAGCAAAGAATCAAGAAATTTATTATTAAATTTTGATGATGAGGTACCCAAAGATGCCAATAAAAAGATTTATGTCTGGGTACAAGATGGCTGGCAAACAGATGAAAAATCCTTATTAGCGGAAGCACATAGCGCTAATCATGAATTCCCAACAATTTATGTCTATATACCGGCTAGAAATAAAACCGATTTACACCAAGCGATCATAACCAAAGAAGCTGCTCAAGCAACCTTAGCTATAAGAGGGACACCAACAACCTCCGAAGGAAAAGATGCGCGTACTGCTATGGAAACCCGCCTTAATGAAGCATCAAAGCACGTTAATATAATGCTTAAAGAAATTATGGAAGGTGTTCGCGTCTTTCAAGCGGGTGGTACAGAAATATTTGATAATGATTTGAAAGCTCAATTGGAGCAAGCGGCTAAAGCTTCAGTTATACGTCTTTATCGAGATTTTGATAAAGCTGACCATACAGGCTGGGGCAAAGTCTATAGCAGAGCAACTAAGGAAGGTGCCGAGAATGCCTTAGAAGCAGTAGATCATAGCTCTGATGTTGAAAAACACCCAGTTTGTGCAGATATATTAAAGTTCATAGGCGTCAGTAAAAAAGGTTCAGAAATCAGAGAGCATTTTAAAGAATCACCTTATGGGTGGTCGCAAGATGCGATAGATGGTGGGCTTTATGCATTATTAGCGGTGGGTGTTATTAGAGCAACCGATGCTGCACGCAAACCTGTCGATAACAAATCTCTCGAAAGAAGTAAATTGACTCAAACGAATTTTAAAGTTGAATCAATTACCATAAAAGCAGTACAACTTATTCAAGTTAGAAAACTGTTTACAGAAGCCGGTGTTGAATGCCGCTCAGGTGAAGAGCTCTCTAAAATATCAGAATTTATTGTAAAAGTAAGGCAATTGGCAGACAGTGCAGGAGGCGATGCACCAAAGCCGGAGACACCTGATATAACTTCATTAAATAGCATCATTGATGAATCAGGTAACGCTCAATTATTAGCATTGTTCAATCAGCGAGAAGCGCTAAAACAACACTTAAATGAATGGCAACACAAAGCGGAGAAGCTTAATAAGCGGGCAGTTAATTGGACAGTCCTTAAACAGTTATTACAGCTAAGTAAGGGACTATCTTTTTATCAAGAAGCTCAAGCCCAATACGATGCGATTATTATTAACCGTAGCCTGTTAGATGATCCAGACCCTGTTGAAGCACAAGTAACAGCTATTACGGATAAGCTGCGTAAAGCGATTACCTTTCATGCGGATGGTTTCGTTGAAGAATATCAGCAGCAAAAACAGCAACTAGAAAATAATAGCAACTGGGAAAAACTAACAGAACAACAGCAACAACAAATTTTAAATAATCGTGATCTAAACGAACCAGAAATTATTGTTGTTAATACGGTAGACGAAGTTATTGATAGCCTAGAGTCTTGCTCAATAGAGCGGTGGAATGATAGAACACAAGCGCAAAGCAGTAAGTTTGATGCAAGCCGATTAGAAGCCGCTAAGTTATTAGAGCCGAAGGTACAGCAAGTTAAACTCCCTCACCGTACCTTAAAATCTGAAGAAGAAATTAAAGCATGGTTAGCAGAAGTTGAGACTCAAATGATGGCCCATATTAAAAATGGGCCTCTGGTTGTTTGATTTGTACATGCAAGCAAATCAATCTTAGGCATGGCTAAATATATTCATATGAATCGACATATTAAACCCGATGGCCCACGCTTAGTCACCGAAGAAGAATCAAGAGAGAAATTTAGATACAGCAAAGAGCATCTTGAGTGTCTTAAAGAAGGTGTGGAGGTCTGGAACAAGTGGCGAGAGGATAATCCTGATATTTGGCCTCAGCTAATTGGGGCCAATTTGCAAGATCAAGATCTTTCGGGCTATGACCTACATAATGCTTTTATGCAACATGCAAATCTTTCGGGCGCTGTATTAAAGGATACATGGTTATCATGCGCTCATTTTGAGAAGGCTAACCTAACAGGTGCTGATCTTTCAGGAGCATTTGCTGAGTGGGCATTATTCTATGGAGCGCAAATGAATAAATGTATTGCGATGGAGAGTAATTTTACAAAAGCTACATTTGAAAATGCTTCAGCAGTAGATGCAAATTTTGCCTCAGCAATTTTCCATAACGCAATTTTAATAAACACTAATTTGACAAATGCATATCTTAGTAGCACTGATTTTACAGCTGCTAAGATGAATGATGCTAACCTTAAAGGGGCTGTGCTTGGATTAACATCATTTGTAAACTGTGATCTCTCTAACGCATGTTCACTTGAACTGTGTGAGCATGGAAGTTATTCATATATAGATCATCTAACAATACAGCAATCTGGACACATCCCAATTGCCTTTTTACGTGGGAGCGGTCTTCCCGAGTTATTTATAGATTATTTACCTTCAATACTTAACTCAGCTATTGAATACTACTCTTGCTTTATTAGTTATAGCCATGCTGATAAAGAATTTGCAATAAGATTGTATGAGCAATTACAGA